>JBJTJS010000166.1:0-4064 GCA_046096085.1 bacterium | reverse complement strand
GAGGCGATCTGCATGCCGATGGTGATCGCGATGATGGACGCGCCGGTGAGCAGCAGGACGTTCCCGGTGCCCGCGAAGTCGAGGCTCTCCAGCGAGAGGGTGTCGCGCGGGTTCACGCTGGGGTCGGTCCCGTCGGTGCCGGCGAGGGCCTGGGTGATGCCGACGAAGCCGAGCGATCCGGGCACGAGCAGCCAGAAGACCGGGGCGAAGAGCACGAACGCGGGTATCCCCGCCTGCGTTCGGTCCTGGATGACGATGGCCACGAAGAGCGCCACGCCCGCGGCCACCCCGGCGGCAAGGACGGAGTCCACCCAGTACGCCACGCCCTGCTGGATGCTGAACGCCAGCAGGAGCAGGAGTACGACGTACGTCAGGGCGCCCCGCGGCTCGTTGAACGCCATGGCCTGGCCGATGGCGTAGACCGCCGCCCCGAGCCACGCGACCCACAGGGGCAGCCGCTGCTCGGTGAGGTCGGAGATGTCGTACGGCGACACCCGGGCCAGGATCGCGCCGACCATGACGCCGAAGACCAGCATGAGGATCTGCACGATCGACGCCACGAGCCGCGATGCCCCGGAGATGATGTGGCCGCTCGCGAGCTCTTGCGTCGACCGCGTGAGAGCCGCGCCGGGGATGAGCGTGATGAGGGGCGCGGCGACCACACGCAGTGGCTGCACGCCCGCGTCGATGAGGTTGGCGAAGCCGAAGATCGCGAACGAGCAGATGGCCGCGGCGAGCGGCGGCACCAGGGGCGCGAGGTTCGGGCGCGTGCGGGTGAGGAACATCAGCCAGCCGACGAAGATGCCCCCGAGCGCGGCGATGGCCACGCCCCACGGGCTGATGCGGAACACCAGGGCGAAGCCGGCGGACGCCAGGCCATAGCCGAGGATCGACACCCACGCCGGGAAGCGCGGCTCGCGGGAGGGGAGATTCTCCAACTCGCGGACGCCCTCGGCGGGATCGATCTCGCCGCGCCGGGCCTGGGACGCGATCTCGTGCACCACGGCCGCCTGGTCCAGGCGCAGGGAGTTGGGCCCCTGCGGGATGGCCCGGGCGCGCCCCGTGCGCGGGTCGTCCACGAGGATCGCGTCGGGGAGCACGACGATGTTGAGGTCGGACCTGCCGTAGGCGCTGGCCACCTTGTCCAGGGTGGCCGAGACATCGTCCACGGGGTACCCCGCGGCGAGCTGCGCGCGGCCGAGGTCCAGCACGAGTTCGTCGACCCCCGGGGGGCCGTGCTCGTCCGGGCGTCCGGTCGCGGGATCAGCCACGTCCATAGCCTGCCGTAACCCCACCCGGTAGCGTCACAGGCGTGCCCGAAGCGCCGTTCCGCCGCGATCCGACGTACCGGCCGATCATCGGCTTCGCCCGGGGGGTCTTCGCGAGCCTGGGCGTGCGCTTCGACATCGTCGGCGAGGACAACATCCCCCGGACCGGCGGTGCCCTGCTCGCCATCAACCACACGAGCTTCCTCGACTTCGCGCTCGCCGGGAAGCCGGCCGACCTGAGGGGCAAGCGGCTGGTCCGCTTCATGGCCAAGGAGTCGGTCTTCCGGCACTGGCTCGCCGGACCGCTCATGAGGGGCATGCATCACATCCCGGTCGACCGCGAGCATGGCGGACAGTCGCTGGAGACAGCTGTGGAGTACCTCCGGGCGGGCGAGCTCGTTGGCATTTTCCCCGAGGCGACGATGAGCCGCGCGATGGACATCAAGGCCATCAAGTCCGGAGCGGTACGCATCGCCGCGACGGCGGACGTCCCGCTCATCCCGATGTGCGTCTTCGGGGGCGCGCGGATCATGTCGTACGGCCGTCGCGACCTGTCGCGCGGCACGACGGTCGCGATCACAGTGGGCACCCCCATGCATCCGCACGTCGGCGACGACTACGACGCCCTCACCGAGGAGTTGCGCGATCGGATGCGCGAGCTCCTCGACGAGACGGTGAGCCGATACCCCTACGAAGGGTCCCCCTGGTACGTCCCCGCGCGCCTGGGCGGATCCGCGCCCACCCTGGAGGAGGCCGAGGCCATGGAGCGGCAGGCGCGCGCGGAGAAGGCGGCCCGCAGGGCGGCAGCGCGCCAGGAGGAAGACGGGAAGGCGAAGCGGGGATGACCGAGGGGGACGAGGAGGTCGACTACCGCTTCATCCTGGCCAATGAGCGCACGTTCCTCGCCTGGATGCGCACCGGTCTCGCGCTCGTGGCCGGCGGTGTCGCCCTGGACCAGTTCGTCGCCGTCGGCAGGGCCGGTGGCGCGGTCCGCTTCGTCGCACTCGGCACGATCGCCCTCGGCGCGGTGGTCGCGCTCGTCGGCGTGCTGCGGTGGACCCAGACGGAGAACGCCATCCGCTCCGGCTCCCCCCTCCCGCGCAGTCGCGTGGCGCCGTGGCTTGGGCTTGCCTTCGTCGTCCTCGCGGCGACCATCGCGGTCGTGCTCCTCGTGGGCGGAGGCTGAGCCGGCGATGGGCGACTTGTCGCCTGCCGGAGGGTCCACGGCGTACGACGACCCCACCAGCCGCACTCGCCTGGCGTGGAGCCGCACTGTCCTCATCACGCTCGTCGTCGGCGCCCTGGGCGTGCGCGCGGGGATCGTCGAGCGCAGCCCGCTCCTCCTGGCCCTGGTGGCGGCGCCGGTCGTCGTCATAGTCGTCGTGTCACTGCTGCGCATGCGCCGGCTGGCGAAGGAGGGCACCCTCGCGGGGAGGTCATCGCGACGCGCGGTGCTCACCCTCGCCGTCTGCGTCATGCTGCTGTCCGCTCTCGGGGTGTGGGCCTCGCCCACCGTTTCCGGTGCCACGCCCGCCGCCGAGCGGGCTGCTCCCACGTCACAGCAGTCGGAGCTGACGGCCCTGGAGGTGCCGTACTCGATGGGCACGGTCCGCGCGCGGACGGTGTGGGTCGATCCTCGCGGCGGGTCCGATGCCGCCGACGGACGCACTCGCGACACCGCGCTGCGCACGCTCGCCGAGGCGTGGCGGCGCATCCCGCAGGGCGAGCAGCTGTCACGAGGGGTGCGCATCCGCGTCACCCCGGGGACCCTGACCGCCGACGACGTGCCGAACTACCTCGAGTCGCGGTACGGCACGCGCCGGCACCCGATCATCGTCCAGGCGGCCGACGGGCCGGGCACGGTGACGCTGCCCGCGCTCAACGTCTACGACGTTCGCTACCTCTACCTGCTCGACCTCACCCTGCGATCACCCGCCGGGGACGCGTTCCACTGCGAGCGGTGCGACCACGTGCTGATCCGCGGAGCGACGATCCGCGGCATGCCCGCCGCCAGCGGGGCGATCGGCGACCTGGTCAAGGTCAACCAGTCGCAGCACGTCCACATCGAGCGCAGCGACATCTCCGGTGCCTCCGACAATGCCGTCGATCTCGTAGCCGTCCAGTACGCGAGCCTGCGCGACAACGTGATCCACGATGCGCAGGACTGGTGCGCCTACGCCAAGGGCGGCTCGGCGTACGTGCGGGTGGTGGGCAACGAGATCCACGACTGCGGCACCGGCGGCTTCACCGCGGGCCAGGGCACGGGCTTCCAGTTCATGGTGGCGCCGTGGCTGCACTACGAGGCGTACGACGTTGCCGTCGTCAACAACGTCGTCCACGACGTCGAGGGCGCGGGGCTGGGCGTGAACGGCGGCTACAACGTGCTCATCGCCCACAACACGCTGTACCGGGTCGGCTCGCGCTCGCACCTGCTGGAGTTCGTGCCCGGAGGCCGCTCATGCGACGGCCGGCCAGGCGACGAGGGGCGGGGACGGTGCGCGGAGTACCTCGCCGCCGGTGGCTGGGGCACGACACGGGTTGGTGACGGCTCGAACTACGTGCGGATCCCGAACCGACACGTGTACGTCGTCAACAACCTCGTCCTCAATCCCACGGGTGCGTCGAGCCGGTGGCAGCACCTGGAGGTAGCGGCGCCGTACACGGGCCGGTGGCAGCGCGGCAGCAACGTGCCCACGCCCACGAGATTCGACGACGACCTGCGCATCGAGGGCAATGTCATCTGGGACGGCCCGGCCGACCTTCCAAGAGGACTGGGTGCTTGATGAGCCGACGCCT
>JBJTJS010000165.1:0-5199 GCA_046096085.1 bacterium | reverse complement strand
CCTCGTCGGTGTCCGGCATGCCGCCGTCGAGGTCGAGTGGGAGATTGCCACCGACGAGGCCTTCTCCAATGTCGTGCAGAGCGGAGTCGCTCCCGCACCGGCGTCCTATGGCCATAGCGTTCACGTCGACGTCCAGGGACTCACTCCGGACTCGTGGTACTTCTACCGCTTCAGGCACAACGGCCATGTCACTGCGACGGCGCGCACCCGCACGACCCCGGCACTGGGCGCGGCAGTCGCGCCCTTCACCTTCGCGCATGGCTCGTGCGCCAACTGGCAGTCCGGCTACTACCAGCTGTACGCCGACCTGGCCAAGCAGGAGCTGGACTACTGGATCCACCTGGGCGACTACGTCTACGAGTACGGCGCCTACGACCCGAAGCACCCGGACAGGGGCGGCTACGTTCGCGACGACGGGGTGGCGCTCCGGCCGATCCCGTGGGGCAGGGAACCCGCCACCCTCCGTCAGTACCGCCGCCAGTACGGCCTGTACAAGTCCGACCCCGATCTCCAGGCCCTGCATGCGGCGGCTCCGTACTCCGCCGTCTGGGACGACCAAGAGGTCGACAACAACGTCGCGCGTCGCATCAGCGGCGGTGACGGACAGCGCGATCGCGCGGAGTTCCGCCGCCGGCGGGCCGCGGGTTTCCGGGCGTTCTGGGAGAACCACGCCTTGCGTGTCCCCCCGACCAATGGGCTGCGGATGCGCATCTACCGACGCATCGACTGGGGGACCACGGCGACCTTCCTCCTGCTGGACGGCCGGCAGTACCGCAGTGACCAGCCCGGCAGCGCCTCGGGCGACTTCGGCGGCTGGGACGAGGGCATGTTCAACCCCGACTCCACGATCCTCGGCCCGGTACAGGAGGGCTGGGTGTCTCAGCAGTTGGCCGACAGCGCGGCCAAGTGGACCTTCATCGCTCAGCAGACGGTGCTCTCGGACGTCAACGGTGGAGCTGCCTTCGACAACCCGGCGCTGCTCGGGCTGGTCCGCGGCCTCTACAACTACGACGCCTGGGACGGCTACTGGGCGGCCCGCGGCCGGCTCGTGGACGCCATCCTCGCCAACCAGGTCCGCAACCCCATCGTGCTCACCGGCGACTTCCACACGAACCTCGCGTTCGACCTCCTCTCGTCGTGGCCGGATCCTCGCGACTACCCGACCGCTGCCGACCTCACGGCTGCCACCAAGGCCTGGGAGGGCACGACGATCGGTGCCGAGTTGTGCTGCGGGGCCGTGTCCTCTCCGACCTTCTTCGGGTCGGGCATCATCGCGGCGGCAGGGCCGGGCACCCTCAGGAACACCCCGTGGGCGGCGTACGGCGAGCTCCAGAACAACGGCGTCGTCGTCAATCGCGTGTCGTCGGAGTCGGTCGAGGCGGAGTACCGCGTCGCCAAGGCCAACTACAAGCGCAACACCCCCGAGGGCCGTCCCCGCACGGACAAGACCGTCGTCATCCAGGACGGGGTGCCCGGCGTCTCCGAGGTGCGGTAGGCCGCCGGGGGCAATACCCGGACGTCGCCCCGAGGCCCCCGGGCCACCCGTAGGCTAGGCGCCGAGCGGAGGGGTCATGGGCGTGAGCGTCGACAGCATCATCGCGTCGCCGGAGTTTGCCGTCACCGTGCGGGAGCTCTCGGAGCGCACCGGCCGGACTTCGGAGGACATCGCACTTGACGCTCGCCACTGCCTGGAGGAGATGGTCGCGGACATCGAGCCGCGAGCGACGGATGCCTGGGACCGATTCGGGCGCTGGCTCTCCCGCTCGTACAGCGTGGACGCGGCCGGGGACAACCTCCCCGCGATCCGCCAACTCGGGCTGAAGCACTCCCTGGTCTTCCTGCCCAACCATCGCTCCTACCTCGACCCCCTCGTCCTGCGTCGGGTGCTGAGCAAGCAGGGCTTCCCGCCCAACTACATCCTCGGCGGCATGAACCTGGCCATGTGGCCCGCGTCCGTGCTTGCCAAGCGCGCCGGACTCATCTTCATCCGCCGGAACACTCGGGACGACCCGGTCTACCCGGCCATGATGCGGCTGTACCTCGGCCGACTCCTGCAGGACCGCGCGAACCTGGAGTGGTACTTCGAGGGCGGCCGCACCCGCACCGGCAAGCTGCGCCCCCCGCGCATGGGGGTGCTGCGCTACCTCATCGATGCCTTCCTGGGCAACGAGAGCCGGCAGGGCCCCGGTGCTGCCCGCGAGGACGTCTACATCGTGCCCGTGTCGATCGTCTACGACCAGCAGCACGAGGTCGAGGCCATCTCGTTCGAGGACACCGGTGGCTCCAAGACGCCGGAGAGCCTCGGCTGGCTGTGGAAGTTCGCCCGGGCCCAGTCCACGCGCCGAGGACAGGTCCATGTGAGATTCGGGGAGCCGCTGTCCCTCGCATCGGTCATCGACGACGCGCGGGAGAGGGCCGGGTCTGCCGACCCCACGACCGTGGTCCCCCGAGTCGCGTTCGAGATCGCCAATCGCATCAATGACGCGACACCCATCACCCCGTCCGCGCTCGTGACCTTCGCGCTCCTGGACAACGGCGGCAGGGCGCTGACCCTCTCGGAACTGCTCGAGACCCTCGATCCGCTCATTGCCTACGTCCGCGAACGGCAGCTCCCGCTCACCTCCGGCATCGACCTCGCCCGGCCCGACGGACTGCGCCAGGCTCTGCGCACCCTGCAGGCCGAGGGGGTCGTCGAGTGCTACGACGGCGGGCTGCAGCCGGTGTACTCCATCGCCGCCGACCGCTTCCACGAGGCGGCCTTCTACCGCAACACGCTCGCTCACTGGTTCGTGTACCGCGCCATCGCCGAGAACGCGTTGCTCGCCGCCGCCGAGGCGGGCGGTGACGTGGTGGACGAGACGTGGAAGGCCGCCCTCGAGCTGCGCGACCTGCTCAAGTTCGAGTTCTTCTTCCCGCGCAAGCGGGTGTTCGCGGAGGACATCCGCCGTGAGGCCAGCCTCGCGCAGCCGGGCTGGGAGGACCAGCAGTTCACCGTGGACGGCGTACTCGAACGGCTCGACCAGACCCACCTCTACGTCTCTCACCGCATCATCGGCCCGTTCCTCGAGGCCTACCTCGTCGTCGCTCACCGGCTCGCCCAGCTCGAGCCCGCCGCGCCCGTCGACACCGACGCGCTCGTGGCCGAGTGCCTCGGCATCGCGCGCCAGGACTGGCTCATGCATCGTCTCTACAGCCCCGAGTCGATCTCCCGTGACCTCATGCAGGGAGGCATCAAGCTCGCCGAGAACCGTGACCTTCTCGGCGTCGGCGCGGACGACCTCCGCAAGCGGCGCGAGGCATTCGCGGAGGAGCTCCGCGCGGCAGTGGCGCGAGTGTCCATCATCCGGCGGGCGGCGCTGGGACAGCTCGAGGGAGACGGGCGCCGCACCGTCTCGCAGGACGTCAGGAGGATGTAGGCGTGCCGGACATCGACGGGCTTGTCGCCGAGATCGAGGAGTCCCCGGAGGGCAGGCACATAGCGGCCTTCTTCGACTTCGACGGCACCCTCATCGACGGCTACTCCGCGGTTGCCTACTTCCGGGACCGCCTGCTCGCGCGAGACGTCGGTACGTCGGAGTTGCTGAAGTCCATCATCGAGAGCATCAACGTCGAGGTGCGCGGGCACGACGTGAGCCGGCTCATGAGCGTGGGCGTCGGAGCCTTGGCGGGACGCCCGGTGGCAGAGGTCGAGGCGATGGGCGAGCGGCTCTTCCGCACGCGGATCGCCCAGATGGTCTACCCGGAGGCCCGCATCCTCATCGACGCGCACAAGCGTCGTGGGCACACGGTCGTCATGGCGTCGTCGGCCCTCACCTTCCAGACCGCGGCCGCGGCCGAGGACCTCGGCATCGATGAGGTGCTCTGCACGCGCATGGACAGCGTCGACGGCGTTCTCACCGGTCTCGTCGACGGCCCGATCCTGTGGGGGCAGGCCAAGGCGGATGCCGTGACGGCCTTCGCCGAGGCTGAGGGGATCGACCTCGCGCAGTCCTATGCCTACGGCAACGGCGGCGAGGACGTGGCGTACCTCGCCACGGTCGGCCACCCGCAGCCTCTCAACCCCACCGACTCGCTGGTCGCTGTAGCACGCGAGCGCGGCTGGCCCGTGGCCCGTCTCACGCGGCCCCAGCGTGGGACGCCGGAACTCGTCGTGCGCAGTGCGGCGGCCTACGCAGGCGTGGGAGCCGGCCTCATCGCCGGGCTCGGTCTCGGGCTGGTCAATCGCAGCCGGCGTACCGCGGTGGAGATCACGGCGTCCGTGGGATCGGAGCTTGCTCTCGCGGCGGCCGGCGTCGACATCCAGGTGGTCGGCGCGGAGAACCTCTGGTCGGCGCGGCCCGCGGTCTTCGTCTTCAACCACCAGAGCCAGTTGGACGTCATCATCATGGCCGCCCTCCTGCGCTCGGACTTCACGGGAGTGGCGAAGAAGGAACTGCAGAAGGATCCGACGTTCGCTCCCCTCGGCTGGCTGGCCGACGTGGCCTTCATCGACCGCGCGAACACCGAGCAGGCCAAGCAGGCCCTGGCCCCCGCGGTCGAGGCGCTGAGGAACGGCCGATCGCTGGCCATGGCCCCGGAGGGCACTCGTTCGGCCACCCCCCGCCTGGGCCCGTTCAAGAAGGGGGCCTTCCACGTCGCCATGCAGGCCGGTGTCCCGATGGTTCCCGTGGTGATCCGCAACGCCGGGGAGCTCATGCCCTCGCATGGCGCGTTCATCTCGCCCGGCATCCTGCAGGTGGCGGTGCTCAAGCCCGTGCCGACGTCGTCGTGGACGCGCAGGAGCCTCGACAGGCAGGTCGAGCGCGTGCGCGGGATGTTCCTCAAGACCCTCGCGGACTGGCCCGCCTAGCGCTCGACTCCCGGGTCAGGGCGTGATCACCGTGACACCGGCAGGCTGCTCCGGAGTACCGATCTGCGCCATGGCCGCGGGGACATCGTCGAGCCCGATCACCCGCGTCACGAGCAGGTCGGGGCGAAGGCGGCCCTGTGCTACGAGGCCGAGCATGTCGGAGTAGTACGCCGCCGACATGCCGTGACTGCCGAGGACCTGGAGCTCGCGGGCGATGACCTCGTGCATCGGGACCGGGTCCTGCGTGATCTCCGGCGGCAGGAGGCCCACCTGGACGTGTCGGCCGCGCGGACGAAGGCTGCGGATCGAGAGGCGGCAGGCCTCGGCGTCGCCGACGGCCTCGATCGAGA
>JBJTJS010000164.1:0-5683 GCA_046096085.1 bacterium | reverse complement strand
GTCCACGACGGCGTCGATCCGGCGGCCGTGCAGGTGGCCCACGGCGTAGCCGAGGACCTGCCGGGTGGCCTCGGTCGAGCGCCCCTCGAGGAGGTCGCCCACGAGCGCGGCCTTCCGCGACGACGAGAGGGCCGGGTCCGTGAGGGCCATCTGCAGGTCCGCGGAGGCATCGACCGCCCGTCCGAAGCGGAAGATCTCCTCCTCCGTGGCGTCGAGGTCGCCGCGCGCGTCGGCCGCCATGAAGGCCGCCTGGGCGCCGAGCGCCTCCAGCGCGAGGACGAGATCGTCGTCATGGGACCAGCGGTGGCGCGCGGCCTGCTCCACGGTCTCCACGGCGAGCCCGCTCACGCGGCCGGCCAGGAGGGAGCGCGCGAGCCCGGCCCGCGCATCCGCGGGCTGCCCGGAATCCGCCAAGGCCGAGCGCAGCGTGCGCTCGCGATCGAGCAGGTCGGCGACCGCGAAGAGGTCGCCGGCGAGGGAATCCAGACCCTCGGCGCCGCGTCGATCGTCGAGCCAGTCGGACATCTCCGACAGGCTCGCCCGGCTGGATCCCAGCATCAGCCCATCGCCCCCGTCGACCCCGCCTGGGTCTCCAGGTCCGCGAGGAAGGCGTCGACCGTCGCGCTCACCCGAGCGTCGTCGGTCAGGGACTGGCCGACGATCTTGGAGGCCAGGACCATGGCGACGTCCCCGACCTGCCGGGTGAGCTGGGCCTGGGCCTGGGATCGCTCCAGCGCCAACTGTGCCTCCGCCTGCGCGGTGACGGCGGCCGCCGCGGCCCGTGCCTCGGTCCGCGCCTCCTCGACGATCGCGGCGCGGTCGGCCTGCGCCTGGGTGCGGATGGCCGCGGCCTCCTCGCGCGCCGACGCGAGGGCGGCGCGGTACTCCTCGAGGGCCTTCTGGGCCTCCGCCTGGGCCTCGTCGGCCTTGCGGATGCCGCCCTCGATGGCCTCGGGGCGCTCCGCCAGCGTCTTCTTGATGTTCGGCAGTGCCACCTTGGCGAGCACGCCGAACACGACGAGGAAGGCGATGGTCCCGATGACCAGCTCGTCGATGGGCACGGCCAGGACGCTGGGCATCTCCTCGGTGGAGCCGCCCGCGGCCATGATGCCCGCAGCGAGATACGACACGGTGGATCAGGTGCCGTAGACGAACGGGACGACGAAGCCGATGAGGGCGAGGGCCTCGGCGAGGGCGAAGCCCAGCAGCATGTTCTGCCGGATAACGCCGTATGCCTCCGGCTGGCGGGCGATGGCCTGCACGCCCTGGCCGAAGATGATGCCGATGCCGATGCCCGGCCCGATGGCCGCGAGGCCGTAGCCGACGGAGCCGATGGATCCGGAGAGCTCAGCGAGCAGTGACATGTCGTGTCCTTCTGTTGCCGGGCCGGCAGTCTGGTCTGCCGGTCTGGAGGGATTCAGTTGTCGTGCGGTGGTGCGCCGTGCTGGGTGGTGCGTGGGCTGCGCGTTGCGTTGATCTCAGTGCTCTGCGTGCAGCGCACCGCTGATGTAGACCGCGGTGAGCAGGGTGAAGATGTAGGCCTGGAGGGCCTGGATGAGGAGTTCGAACGCTGTGAGGGCGATCGTCAGGGTGAAGGAGGCGATCGACCCCAGCATCCCGACGATGGTGAAGCTCAGCAGGTAGAAGGCCGCGATGCTGAACGTGGCGATCAGCAGGTGGCCGGCGAACATGTTGGCGAAGAGCCGGACCGCGTGAGTGAACGGCCGGACGATGATGTTCGAGATGAACTCGATGGGGGCCAGCAGGATGTACATCGGCTTGGGTACCCCGGGCGGGAACAGCATGTTCTTGAAGAAGCCGAGGAACCCCTGGCGGTAGATCCCCAGCGGCACCCAGGTGAAGTAGACGATGAGCGCGAAGGCGACCGGGATGGCGAAGACGCTCGTGATGGGGAACTGCGCGCCCGGCACGATGGCGAGGAAGTTGAAGGCCCACACCAGGAAGAAGAACGTGAAGAGGTAGGGGACGAAGCGGTCGCCCTCCTTGCCGATCACGTCGCGGGCGATGCCATCGCGGATGAAGGTGTAGCCGACCTCCCCGACATTCTGCGCTCCCCTCGGCACGAGCTTGGGGGCCCGGAACGCGTAGAGGAAGAAGCCGAGGACCGCGACCACGGCGATGACGATGAGGATGGTGACCTTGTTGAAGCCGACCGGCTGACCGAGGACGTCGAAGCTCACGATGTCGTTGAAGAAGAAGATCTCCGCCCCGGGCGCGGGGAAGCCGCAGGGGTTCTCCGCGTTCTCGAAGTGGCAGTCGAGGCCGCCGGACGCGAGGATCGCGCCGCTCACGAGCTCTCCCTCCGGTCGCGCAGGATCCGCGTTGCGCGATCGGTCACGAGCGGTTCCTTCCCGGAGTGGGGCGACCTCGCCTCAAGGCGCCGATGGATCATGTACAGCGACAGGAACATACCGAGGAGGGCTCCCACGGCGACGAGGAGGGTGCGGTTCCCCAGCCACAGGGACAGCAGCCACCCGATGCCGGCGTACAGCAGGATCCCGGTGAGCAGGTGGCTCACGATGACCCAGGCCGTGTCGCCGCCCGCCCACGCGAGGCTCGGCAGCCCCGACGACGTCGCGCGGCCGCGATGGGCCGGCGCCGGCGCGCCGGCCTCCGTCGCCTGGGTCCGGGACGCGTCAGTCATGGCGCGGGCCGTCCATCGGGGCTGGGTCGACGTAGAGCACCTTGGCGCGGGAGAAGATCCACACCTCGGCGACCGTCCAGGTGAGCGTGCAGGCCAGGATCGTGAGGGCGAAGACCTTGGTGTCGAACGCCGTCGTGCCCTGGAACAGGATGATGAGGCCGAGCAGGACCCCCACCTTGATGAGGTAGATCATGAGGGCCACGGTGAGGGCCATCTGGGGGTTCGTGCGCAGCACCGACCCGAGGGCGACCTGCCCGACGGTGAAGAAGACCACCACGATCACGGTGCCGATGAGGCCCCCCAGGGCTCCCTTCGGTCCCGCGACCGCGAAGCCGATGATCGTGCCGAGGGCGCCGACCGCGAGGGTCGCGGGGATCGCGCCTCGTAGGACGGGCGCGTCGGCAGAGGCCACGGCGGTCTCCTGGGGTGCTGGGTGGTCGACATCAGCAGGCTATCCAGGCCGCCCCCAGGCGCAAACCCGGCCCCCGTCGGCCGGTCAGGTCCCGGTGCGGGCGGGGGGCGAGGAGTCCCCCGCGGCGCTCCCCCGGCGGGTGGCGCGCAGGATGCGGGGAAGCAGGGCCGCGTAGGCGACGATCATGAGGCCCACGATGAGGATGAGGAGGGCGTAGCCCACGGGGACGAAGGCGAGCGCCAGCGCGAATCCCGCGACGACGGCGGTCCAGCCGTAGAGCAGCCCGACGGTGCGACGCTGGGAGTGGCCCATCTCCAGGAGCCGATGGTGCATGTGCTGCTTGTCGGGCGCGAACGGCGAGCGCCCGCGGCGGGTGCGGCGTACGACGGCGAGCCCGAGATCGACGAGCGGGACGACCATGACCGCCACCGGCAGGAGGATGGGAAGGAGCGCGGGGAGCAGGGTCCCGCCCTCGATCGCCGTGGGATCGATCTGGCCCGACAGCGTGATGATGCTCGCCGCCAGCAGGAGGCCGAGGAGCATCGACCCGGTGTCGCCCATGAAGATGCGGGCCCGGAACACGTTGTGCGGCAGGAAGCCGGCGCACATGCCCACGAGCAGCGCGGAGACGAGCGTGGCCATGGTGGCGCGCTCGAACCCGACCTCGACCGACAACAGGTAGGAGTAGGCGAAGAAGGCCAGCGCTGCGACGCCGACGATCCCCGCGGCGAGCCCGTCGAGTCCGTCCACCATGTTGATCGCGTTGATGCTCACGAGGACGACGAGCACGGTGAGGAGGGCACTGGTCACCGGGTCGAGGACGAGCGTGCCCCCGATGGGCAGCCAGATGATGGCGATGCCCTGAAGGGCCATGACGGCGCCCGCGAGGATCTGGCCCGCGAGCTTGGTCGGGGCCGCGAGGCCCCACTTGTCGTCGACGAGGCCCAGGGCGACGATCACCGCCACGCCCGACAGCAGTGCCACCGGCGCTCGCGCGTCGTCGACGAAGACCGCGCTCATCTGCGGCAGCTTGCTCGCGAGGAGCATCCCGGCGAGGAGCCCGGCGAGCATGGCCAGGCCGCCGAGCCGCGGCGTGGGCGCGTCGTGGACGTCGCGGTCGCGCACCTCGGCGATGACCCCCCACTTCAGCGCGAGCGCGCGGGCGAGCGGGACCGTGAGGTAGGTCACCGCGGCCGCGGCCGCGAGGCAGAGGAGGTACTCGCGCACGGTCGGTGCCTAGACCGTCACCGCGCCGCGGTCGTAGGCCGGGAATCTCTCCACGAGCGCGGTGACCTCAGCCGCCACGGTGGGGGCCGACGCCGGATCCGTCACCGCCCGGGCGATGAGCTCGCCCACGAGCGACATCTCGGCCTCCCCCATGCCCTGGGTGGTCACCGAAGGCGTGCCGACCCGGATCCCCGAGCCCACCGCCGGCGGCTGGGGGTCGTAGGGGATGGCGTTCTTGTTGAGCGTGATCCGCGCGGCATCGCTGCGGGTCTCCGCCTCGGCCCCCGTGACATCCACGCCCCTCAGGTCGATGAGCGCGAGGTGGGTGTCGGTGCCGCCGCTCACCGGGCGCATCCCCTGGGCGGCCAGGGAGGCACTCAGCGCCTGGGCGTTGCGGACCACCTGGGCGGCGTAGGCCTGGTACTCCGGCGCCATGGCCTCCTTGAGTGCCACCGCCTTGGCGGCCACGGCGTGCATGAGCGGACCCCCTTGCATCATGGGGAAGACCGCCTTGTCGATGGCCGAGGCGTGCTCGGCGGTGGTGAGGATCATCCCGCCGCGCGGCCCGCGCAGGACCTTGTGGGTGGTGAACGTCACCACGTCGGCGTAGGGGACGGGGCTGGGGATCGCCTTGCCGGCCACGAGGCCGATGAAGTGGGCCGCGTCGACCATGAGGATCGCCCCGGACTCGTCCGCGATCGACCGGAAGGCGGCGAAGTCGATGAGCCGGGGGTACGCCGTGGCACCGCAGATGATGAGGCGGGGCCGGTGCTCGAGGGCCAGGCTGCGCACCTCGTCGTAGTCGATGAGCTCGGTGTCCTCGCGCACGCCGTAGGAGACGATGTCGAACCAGCGCCCGGAGAAGTTGACCTTCGACCCGTGCGTGAGGTGTCCACCGTGGGGCAGGCTCATGGCGAGCACCGTCTCCCCCGGCTTGACGAACGCGGCGTACGCCGCGAGGTTGGCGCTCGCGCCGCTGTGCGGCTGGAGGTTGGCGTGCTCGGCGCCGAAGAGCTCCTTCGCGCGGGCGATGCCGATGTTCTCCGCGCGGTCGACCTCGGCGCAGCCGCCGTAGTAGCGCTTGCCCGGGTAGCCCTCGGCGTACTTGTTGCTCAGCGTCGAGCCCAGCGCCGCCAGGACGGCCGCCGAGGTGACGTTCTCGCTCGCGATGAGCTGGAGTCCGCCGCGGGCCCGGTCGAGCTCGGAGAGCACGATCCCCGCGATCTCCGGGTCCTCGGCCATGAGCTGCCCGAAGTCCGGGCCCCAGAAGGGCACCCCGTCGATGTCGTCGAGTTCTCCTGCGGGAGTCGCCATGGCCGGAGTCTACGGCCCGGGTGGGGGCTCCACGTCCGGACACACCTCCCGGAGGACGGTCAGAC
>JBJTJS010000163.1:0-13886 GCA_046096085.1 bacterium | reverse complement strand
CCTTCATGCCCGTCGAGCTGCCCGACCGCACCTGGCCCGATGCCGTCATCGCCCAGGCTCCGCGCTGGTGCGCGGTCGACCTGCGCGACGGCAACCAGGCCCTCATCGACCCGATGTCCCCCGCGCGCAAGAAGCGCATGTTCGAGCTCCTCGTCGAGATGGGCTTCAAGGAGATCGAGGTCGGCTTCCCGTCTGCGTCGCAGACCGACTTCGACTTCGTGCGCATGCTCATCGAGGAGGGCCTGATCCCGGACGACGTCGTCATCCAGGTCCTCACCCAGTCGCGCGATCACCTCATCGAGCGGACCTTCGAGGCGATCCGCGGGGCCAAGCAGGCGATCGTCCACCTGTACAACTCGACATCGACCCTGCAGCGTCGCGTCGTCTTCGGCCTCGACAAGGACGGCATCAAGGACATCGCCGTCCACGGCGCGAAGCTGTGCGCGAAGTACGCCGAGCAGATGGCCGACGAGACCGAGGTGTTCTTCGAGTACTCCCCCGAGTCCTATACGGGCACGGAGTTGGAGTTCGCCGTCGAGGTCTGCAACGCCGTCACCGAGGTCTGGCAGCCCACTCCGGACCGCAAGGTGATCCTCAACCTCCCGGCCACGGTCGAGATGGCCACTCCCAATGTGTACGCCGACTCCATCGAGTGGATGCATCGCAACCTGGAGCGGCGCGACAGCGTCGTCCTGTCGCTGCACCCGCACAATGACCGCGGCACGGCGGTCGCGGCGGCCGAGCTCGGCTACATGGCCGGGGCGGATCGCATCGAGGGGTGCCTCTTCGGCAACGGCGAGCGCACCGGCAACGTCTGCCTGGTCACCCTGGCCATGAACCTCTTCAGCCAGGGCGTGGATCCCGAGCTCGACATCCGCGACATCGACGGCATCCGGCGGACCGTGGAGTACTGCAACCAGATCCCGGTGCACGAGCGCCATCCCTACGGCGGCGACCTGGTCTACACCGCCTTCTCCGGATCCCACCAGGACGCCATCAACAAGGGGCTGCGCGCGATGGAGGACGACGCCGCGGAGGCGGGCATCGCGGTCGACGACTTCCGGTGGGAGGTCCCCTACCTGCCCATCGACCCACGGGACGTCGGCCGCACGTACGAGGCCGTGATCCGCGTCAACTCCCAGTCCGGCAAGGGCGGCGTCGCCTACATCATGCGCACGGAGTACAGACTCGAGCTCCCCCGACGGCTCCAGATCGAGTTCTCCCAGGTGATCCAGCGCGTGACCGACGAGGAGGGCGGTGAGGTCTCACCCGAGGAGATGTGGGCGGTCTTCTCCGCCGAGTACCTCCCCGACCCGGCCGCGCCGTGGGGCCGGTTCGCCCTGAGGTCGGTCAAGCAGGAGTCCGACATCGACGGGGACACCACGGTCGACGTCGTCCTGTCGGATGGGGGCGAGGCGGTCGAGCTCACCGGCCGCGGCAACGGGCCGGTGGCGGCGTTCTGCGACGCCCTGGCACGCCACGGGATCGATGTGCGGGTCCTGGACTACGCCGAGCACGCGATGTCGGCGGGCGGCGATGCCACGGCGGCCAGCTACGTCGAGTGCGCGGTCGGCGGCAGTGTCCTGTGGGGGGTCGGCATCGATCCGTCGATCACGACGTCGTCCCTCAAGGCGATCGTGAGCGCGGTCAACAGGGCCGAGCGCGACGCGGGGCAAGCCGGCTAGATCGACAGGTTCACCGCGCGGCCGGTGTGGGCGCCGATCGCGGTGACGATCGCTTCCAGGGTCTGCGGGGGCACCCCGCTGTCGACGGTGAGCACGATGAGCGCGTGACCGCCGGCGTCGTTGCGGCTCACCTGCATGCCGCCGATGTTGATGTCCGCCTCGCCGAGGATGCGCCCCACGGTGCCCACGACTCCCGGGCGGTCGTGGTACATGAGGACGGCCATGTGGTCGCTCACGGGGACGTCGATGTCGAATCCGTCGACCTCGACGATCTTGGCGACATCCTTCGGACCGGTGACGGTGCCGCTCACGGACACCACCGTGCCGTCGCCCAGGGTGAGGCGCACGCGCACGAGCTGGCGGTGGTCGTCGCTGTCGCGGTCGGTGGTGAGGGCCACCTCGATGCCGCGCTGCTGGGCGAGGACCGGGGCGTTGACGTAGGAGACGGGGTCGTGCACGAGCCCCTGGAGCACTCCCTTGAGGGCGGCGAGCTCGAGGACCCGCACGTCGAGTTCGGCCGGCTCCCCGCGCACCTCGACGTCGACGCGGTGCAGGGCGCCCCCGGCGAGCTCGCTCGCGATCGCGCCGAGCCGCTCGGCGAGCGGCACCAGCGGCCGCAGCGGCTCGGCCACGACCCCGCCCTGGACGTTGACCGCGTCGGGCACGAGTTCCCCGGCAAGGGCCAGGCGCACCGACCGCGCGACGGCGATGCCCGCCTTCTCCTGTGCCTCGTCGGTGGAGGCCCCGAGGTGCGGCGTCGCGACGACGGACTCGAGCGCGAAGAGCGGGGAGTCGGTGCAGGGCTCCTTGGCGTAGACGTCCAGCCCGGCGCCGGCAACGTGACCCTCGCTGATCGCGCGGTAGAGCGCGTCCTCGTCGAGGATGCCGCCGCGAGCCGCGTTGATGATGTAGACCGAAGGCTTGACGAGCTGGAGTTCCTTCTCGCCGATGAGCCCGGCCGTCTCCGAGGTCTTGGGCAGGTGGACCGTGATGAAGTCCGACTCCCGCAGCAGCTCGTCCAGCGGCACCAGCCGAACGCCGATCTGCGCGGCCCGGGCAGGCTGGACGTAGGGGTCGTACGCCAGGAGGCGGACCCCGAACGCCGCCAGGCGCTGGGCGACGAGAACGCCGATCCGGCCGAGGCCGACGATGCCCACGGTCTTCTCCGACAGCTCCACCCCGTTGTACTTCGACCGCTTCCACTCGCCGTTCTTCAGCGCCATGTTGGCCGGGACCACGTTGCGGGCGCTGGCGAGCAGCAGCGCCACGGCGAACTCGGCGGCGCTGACGATGTTGGATGTGGGCGCATTCACGACCATGACCCCGGCCTGGGTGGCGGCCTTCACGTCGACGTTGTCCAGGCCGACCCCGGCGCGCGCGATGACGCGCAGCTTCTTGCCGGCCGCGATCGCCTCGGCATCCACCTGCGTCGCGGAGCGGATGAGGATCGCGTCGGCGTCGGCAATGGCGGGCAGCAGGGCGGCGCGGTCGGCCCCGTCGCAGTGGCGGATCTCGAAGTCAGGACCGAGGGCCTCGACTGTGGCGGGCGAGAGCTCCTCGGCGATGAGGACGACGGGCTTGGACACGGGGCACCTCGGGTGGTGGTCGGCGCGGGCGCCGCGAGTCTAACGAGGGGCGCGCTCAGGCCCTCGCCCGGCGACGCCAGGCTGTGAAGGAGGTCACGGGACCGTCATGCGGCGGGACGAGCCAGGGCCACGGCTCCACGCGAGCGAGGGACAGCGCCTCGGCCCGGCGACGCCACCCCGGGACCGGGGCGAACGTCGCGGCCAGGCGCGTCCCGCGCAGGACCTCGACCGGGTCGCCCACGCCCACGCGCAGAGGCCGGCGTACGCCGAGATCGGCCAGGCACTGCGCGAGGAAGACCAGGCGGCCGGGAGCCAGGCGCAGCCGCTGCAGGAGGGGCCGGTCCCAGACGAAGACGGCGGGCAGGTCCGGGTGGGCGCGCAGCGCGGGGTCGTCGTCGCCGAGGGACTCGGCCGTCAGCCAGACCGCCTCCGGCGCCTGCCCCGTCGCCGCGGACTGCGCGGCGATCCCGGACGTCGTCGCGAGGTCAGCGTCGCGGCGCAGCCGCGGGTCGGCGTAGGCGCGCGGTGACAACTCCCGCTCGGGCGGCCACTTCTGGATGGGGCACCGTGCGCGCAGGTCGCAGCCTTCGCAGACACCGGGCGCGCGCTTCTCCACCTGCCAGCGGGAGAAGCCGTACTCCTTGCCGGTGAGCGCGCCGATGGTCCACTGCCAGCCGAGGCGGTTGGCCGCGCGGGAGCCGTCGAGTAGGTGCCGGAAGAAGCGGTCCTCGCCGTCGCGCCACCCCAGTCCGGCGCGCACGGTCCACTGGCTGGCCAGCCACATGCGCGCCTGGTTGGGCAGCCAGCCGTCGCTCTGGAGTTCGCCGACGACCAGGTCGACGCACGCCATGCCCTCGGGCCATCCCGCCGGGGAATCACCCCACTCCTCGACCTGGAAGCGCAGGCTGCGTCGCGTCGCCTCACCGAGCCGTGCGTACAGGTGACGGGCGTACTCCTGCCACAGCAGTTCGTCGCGGAACTTCTCCGCGTCCCTGGCCGGTGCGCCGTCGACGTGGTCCCACGCCCGGCGCAGGGTGATGAGGCCGTGGCGGATGTACGGCGACAGCCCCGATGCACCGCGCGCAGGTAGGGGCCACACCTCGTTGCGGCGGGCGGCGTACCCGCGACCCGTGAACACCGTGAGGGCCGCATCCGCCGCGGACTGCCCGCCGGGGACCGCCGAGGGACGGATCGGATCAGTGCCCACGAGGTCGGGGAGGTGATGCTGCAGCCAGGCGTTCTCGCCGCCGGGCTCGGGCGGGGGCAGGTCAGCCACGGCGCACCCGGCGGATCCGGAGCGGCCCGCGCGCGGTGCTCGGGTCCACGCCGCAGCCGCCCTGAGGGATCTCGACCAGGGCCCGCGCGACGAGTCGGCGGGCTGCCTGCCGTGCGGGCTCCAAGAGATCGCGCCAGCCCTCCGGGTCGACCGCGCGGGCTGCCTCGCTGGGACAGATCGTCCCCGTGCGCGCGTCGAGCAGGCCGAGGATCGCCTGCTCGAGAGCGTCGTCGTTGGCGGTCAACTTCGTGCGCCGGCAGGCATCCGAGCAGTAGCGGACCTGATCCCAGTTGCGCGCCCATGACTTGCGCCACTCCCTGGTGCGCCCGCATCGCGCGCAGGTCTTGGGCTCGGGTGGCACAGCTACATCATCGGTGCGTTGCGCCGCGTGCGCATCCTCAGGACGCGGGCTTGTGCGGTGCGGCAGCCGCGCGCGCCAGGGGGTTTGGAGTAGGCGGAGCGACCAGATGGAGGGTGTTGCCATCGGTGTGCTGGAAGGGCTCCGTGCGCCCCGAGATCGTCATGGTGGTGTCCTCGGAGTAGGTCCACGTGCCGTCGGGGTTGGCCGTGACCGTCATGGAGAACTCTGTCGTCTTGAAGTGGGCCGTCAGGAAGGGGTTGGAGCTGATGCCGTAGTCGTGCGCGCCGAGCGTGGCCTTGACGGTGAAAGTCGTGGCGTCGGCATCGCACTGGCCGCCCGCGAGCAGGACCTGGCCTCGCGGGATGGCCGCCGTCAGCATCACGGTGTTGGTCGCCGGCTCCCAGAGCCAGTAGCCGTCCTGATCGTGGAAGGTCGCCGTCTTGTCGGGCTTGGTGATGTGCGTGTGGTAGCGCAGGCCGTAGAACAACTGCGGGCCGTTGGTCTGCGGGTCGATCGGCTGCGCCTCGTAGTCCTCGACGTAGACCGAATCCTTGGCACCCGATTTGTTGGGATGAACGTCAGCACCGCTCGTGCCGTGCCACACGCCCGCCAGGGCACGCAGGGGCCCGAGATTGGCGAGCGTGTCGGGGCTGATGTCCGTCGGCTTGGTGTAGATGGACTGCGAAGGCGTCGGCATCGCTCCAGGGTAGAGGTAGGGCGACGTCAGCGCGCGGCCGTGCCCTCGACGTAGTCGTCGTCGCCCGCGTCGATCCAGCTCATGAGGCCGCGCAGCTCACGCCCGGTCTCCTCGATCGGGTGCGCCTCCGCCTTGGCACGCAGGGCCTTGAACTCCGGCGCCCCGGCGTCCTGGTCGGCCATGAAGCGGGCGGCGAAGGAGCCGTTCTGCACGTCGGCGAGGACCGCCTTCATGGTCTCCTTGACGCGCTCGTCGATGACCCGCGGGCCGGAGACGTAGTCGCCGTACTCCGCGGTGTCCGAGACGCTCCAGCGCTGCTTGGCGATGCCGCCCTCGTACATCAGGTCGACGATGAGCTTGAGCTCATGAAGGCACTCGAAGTACGCCACCTCGGGCTGGTAGCCCGCCTCCACGAGGGTCTCGAAGCCGTACATGATGAGCTGCGAGGCGCCGCCGCAGAGCACGGCCTGCTCGCCGAAGAGATCGGTCTCGGTCTCCTCGGTGAACGTCGTCTTGATGCCTCCCGCGCGCAGCGATCCGATCGCCTTCGCATACGACAGAGCGAGCGGCCACGCTCCCCCGGTGGCGTCCTGCTCGACGGCGACGATCGCGGGGACGCCGCGGCCCGCGACGTACTCGCGGCGCACGAGGTGGCCCGGCCCCTTGGGCGCGACCATGCACACGTCGACGAAGTCCGGCGGGGTGACGTAGCCGAAGCGGATGTTGAAGCCGTGGGCGAAGAACAGCGCGTCGCCCTCCTGCAGGTTCGGCCCGACGGCTTCGGCGTAGAGCTTCTTCTGCACGGGGTCCGGGACGGTCATCATGATGACGTCGGCCTCTGCCGCGGCGGTCGCAGGATCGACCACGCGCAGCCCCTCGTCCTCGGCCTTCGCGCGGCTCTTGGAGCCCTCCGCCAGCCCCACGCGCACGTCGACCCCGCTGTCGCGCAGGCTCAGGGAGTGGGCGTGGCCCTGGCTGCCGTAGCCCATGACGGCCACCACTCGGTTCTGGATGATCGACAGGTCGGCGTCATCGTCGTAGAACAGCTCGGCCACGGGGGAACTCCTTCGCTCGCGGTAGGTCGTGTTGGAGGGTATCGCCCCTCGTCGTCCGGCCGGGTCCTGGCTCAGGCGGGACGGTCGATCGGGCGCAGGGCGCGGTCGCTGATGGAACGGCCGCCGCGGCGGAGCGCGACGACGCCGGACATGACGAGCTCCTTGATCCCGAACGGCTCGAGCATCCGCAGCAGGGCCTCGAGCTTGTCCGGGGTCCCGGTGGCCTCGACGCGATCACGGTCGAGGGAGACGTCCACCGCGCGGGCCCGGAAGAGGTTGATCACCTCGAGCACGCGCGCGCGCGAGTTGGTGTCGGCGCGCACCTTGACCATCACGATGGCCCGCTGGACCGAGGAGTCAGGCTCGAGCTCGACGATCTTGAGGACATTGATGAGCTTGTTGAGCTGCTTGGTCACCTGCTCGAGGAGGAGGGAGTCGACTTCCACGACGATGGTCATGCGCGAGACGCCCTCGACCTCGGTGGGCCCGACCGCGAGCGACTCGATATTGAAGCCTCGGCGCGAGAAGAGACTGGACACCCGGGCGAGGACGCCGGGCTTGTCCTCGACGAGGACCGACAGGGTGTGGCGCGACATGTCAGTCCTCCCGATCCCAGGAGGGCGCCATGGCGCGGGCCACCATGATGTCGTCGTTGCTCGTGCCCGCGGCGACCATAGGCCAGACCATGGCGTCCTTGTGCACGACGAAGTCGATGACCACGGGGGCGTCGTTGAGCGACAGCGCCTTCTCGATGGTGGCGTCGACCTCGTCGGCGGACTCGCAGCGCAGGCCGTGGCAGCCGTACGCGTCGGCCAGCTTGACGAAGTCGGGCAGGCGGTGGGAGTGCAGATCGGTCTCGGAGTAGCGCTCGTTGTAGAAGAGCGTCTGCCACTGGCGCACCATGCCGAGGCTGGAGTTGTTGATGAGCGCGACCTTGATGGGGATCTCGTTGATGGTGCAGGTGACGAGCTCCTGATTGGTCATCTGGAAGCAGCCGTCGCCGTCGATCGCCCACACGGTGGCTCCCGGCAGCCCGACCTTCGCACCCATCGCCGCGGGGACGGCGTACCCCATGGTGCCGAGCCCGCCGGAGTTGAGCCAGGTCCGCGGCTTCTCGTACTTCACGAACTGCGCGCCCCACATCTGGTGCTGGCCGACGCCGGCGGCATACACCGAGTCGGGTCCGCTGATGTCGCCGAGGCGGCTGATGACGAACTGCGGGGACAGGCTCCCGTCCTCGGGCAGGTCATAGCCCACGGGGTACGTCGACCGCCAGTGGTCGAGCAGTCCCCACCACTCCTCGTAGTCGCCGCGCTTGCCGGAGGCCATCTCCTCGGACAGCACCGCGGTGAGCTCGGCCATCACCTCTCCGACGTCGCCCACGATGGGCACGTCCGCGACGCGGTTCTTGGAGATCTCGGCCGGGTCGATGTCGGCGTGGATCACGGCCGCCCCGGGGGCGAACGTCGATAGCTTGCCCGTGACGCGGTCGTCGAAGCGCGCCCCCAAGGCGATGAGGAGGTCGCTCTTCTGCAGGGCGCCGACCGCGCCCACGCTGCCGTGCATCCCGGGCATGCCCATGTGCTGGGGGTGGCTGTCGGGGAAGGCGCCGCGGGCCATGAGCGTCGTCACGACGGGGATCCCGGTGAGCTCCGCCAGCGCGCGCAGCTGCGCGGACGCACCCGAACGGATGACGCCGCCGCCGACGTAGAGCACGGGGCGCTTCGCGTCCAGGATCATGCGCGCGGCCTCGCGGACCTGCTTGGAGTGCGGCTTGGTGACCGGGCGGTAGCCCGCGAGCGAGACCTCCTCGGGCCACTCGAACGTCGTCGTTGCCTGCAGGGCGTCCTTGGAGATGTCCACGAGGACCGGTCCCGGGCGCCCGGTCGACGCGAGGTGGAATGCCTCCGCCACCGCACGGGGAATCTCGTCGGGGTCGGTGACGAGGTAGCTGTGCTTGGTGATCGGCATCGTGATGCCGCGGATGTCGGCTTCCTGGAAGGCGTCGGAGCCGATGGCCGAACTGGGCACCTGACCGGTGATCGCGACCATGGGCACCGAGTCCATGTGGGCGTCGGCGATGGGCGTGACGAGGTTGGTGGCGCCGGGGCCGCTGGTGGCCATGCACACGCCGACCCGGCCCGTGGCGGCGGCGTACCCCTCCGCGGCGTGGCCCGCGGCCTGCTCGTGGCGGACGAGGATGTGACGCACCTTCATCGAGTCCATGAGGGGGTCGTAGGCGGGCAGGATCGCCCCGCCGGGGATGCCGAAGACCGCGTCGACGCCGGCGTGCTCCAGCGACCGGATCAGGCTCTGGGCCCCGGTGACCTGCTCGGAACTGCTCATGACCTCTTCCCCATTCCTCTGCCCTTGCGGGCTCCATGGTGGCGCATCGACCCCGAGAACACGAAACCCCCCGGCCCGGGAGGGCTCGGAGGGTGCGCGCGGGTCGCCTCGGCGACAGGGACGGGCTAGCCCGCGCGCCTGCCTACGATGACGATGACCTGCTGCATGGGGATGAGGGTAGCGCATTGGCGAGGACGCCCCGGTCTCAGTCGCAGACCGCGCCCCGGCTCGCCGTGCCCACCAGCCGCGCGTACTTGGCGAGGACGCCCCGGTCGTAGCGGGGCGGTAGGGGGGTGAACGCCGCCCGCCGGCGTTCGAGCTCGGCCTCGTCGAGGAGGAGGTCCAGGGTGCGTCGCCCGATGTCGACCCGGACCCGGTCCCCGTCGCGCGCCAGGCCGATGGGGCCGCCGTCGACGGCCTCGGGGGCCACGTGACCCACGCAGAGCCCGGTGCTGCCCCCGGAGAAGCGCCCATCCGTCACGAGCAGGACGTCGCGGCTGAGCCCCGCCCCCTTGAGGGCGCCGGTGATCATGAGCATCTCGCGCATGCCCGGGCCGCCCTTCGGGCCCTCGTAGCGCACGATGACGACGTCTCCGGCCTGGATGGTGCCGTCGGACAGGGCCTCCATCGCCGCCTGCTCGCGCTCGAAGACCCGCGCGGGGCCCTCGAACGCGTCCACGCCGATCCCTGCGGTCTTCACCACCGCGCCCTCGGGCGCCAGCGAGCCGCCGAGGATCGAGATGCTGCCCGTCGGCGCGAGCGGCGCATCGAGCGGCCGTACGACGCTCCCGTCCGGCGCCGGCGGCGCCAGGTCGGCGAGGTTCTCCGCGATCGTGCGACCGGTGACAGTGAGGCAGTCGCCGTCGAGCAATCCCGCGTCGAGCAGCATGCGCATGACGACGGGAACCCCGCCGACGCGGTCAAGGTCGAACATGACGTACTCGCCGTACGGCTTGAGGTCGGCGACCAGCGGGGTGCGGTCGCTGATGCGCTGGAAGTCATCGAGGTCGAGCTCGAATCCGCACTCGTGCGCGATCGCTGGCAGGTGCAGCACGGAGTTCGTGGAGCCGCCCAGGGCCATGACGACGGTGATGGCATTGCGGATCGACACCGGCGTGATGCTGTCGCGCGCGGTGATCCCCGCGGCGCTGAGGTCCACGACCACCTGGCCCGATCGGCGGGCCAGGCCAGCGCGTCGGGCGTCCACGGCGGGCGGGGACGACGATCCCGGCAGCGCCATGCCCATGGCCTCGGCGGCGCTCGCCATCGTGTTCGCGGTGTACATGCCACCGCAGGTACCGGCGGTGGGGCATACCGCCCGCTCGATGGCATCGAGGTCCTCGTCGGACATCAGGCCCCGGGCGTGGGCACCGACCGCCTCGAACGAGGTCACGATGTTCACGGTGTGCTCCCGGCCGTCGGACAGGCGCACGCGGCCGGGCAGCAGGGAGCCGGCGTACAGCAGCACGCTCGCGACGTCGATGCGCGCGGCGGCCATGAGCATCGCCGGGATGCTCTTGTCGCACCCGGCGAGGGTGACCATGCCGTCGAGACGCTCCGCCTGCATCACGGTCTCGACCGAGTCGGCGATCACCTCGCGGCTCACCAGGGAGAAGTGCATGCCCTCATGGCCCATGGAGATGACGTCGGAGACGGTGATGGTCCCGAACTCCATGGGGAAGCCGCCCGCCTGCTGCACCCCGCTGGCGACCTCCTGGGCAACCTCGCGCAGTGACACGTTGCACGGCGTGATCTGGTTGAACGACGACGCTATGCCGATCTGCGGCTTGTCGAAGTCCTCGTCCGACATGCCGAGCGCGCGGAGCATCCCGCGGTTCGGGGAGCGGTCGCGGCCCTGCGTCGCCAGGGAACTGCGCGGGGTCATGGTTCGGGCCGAATCGGGCGTCACCCGGTCAGGATAGGCACGGACGCCTCTGTGAGGATTCGCGCATGGACTACACGACCCTCATCGGGGTGGACGACCTGCGGGCTCTCCTCGGGCAGCCCGGGGTGGTGGTCCTCGACGCGCGGTTCACCCTCGACGACGAGGCGTGGGGCAAGCGCGCGTACGCCGACGGGCACATCCCCGGTGCGCTGCAGGCGGACACCGCCGACCACCTGGCCGGACCGATCATCCCGGGCGTCACCGGGCGGCGCCCGTTCCCCGCACCGGAGGACTTCGCGCGCCAGCTGGGTGCCTGGGGCATCGACGACACGACGCAGATCATCGCGTACGACGCCGACGGCGGGCTGATGTCGGCATCGCGCGTGTGGCTCATGCTGCGCTGGATGGGGCACGACCGCGTGGCGGTGCTCGACGGAGGGTGGCAGGCCTGGCTGGCCTCGGGCGGCCCCGTCGAGACCAACGTTCGCGTGCCCGCGGGGACGACGTTCATCCGGCGAATGCGTCCGGAACTCCTCGCCGACGTCACCGAGGTCGACGCTGTGCGGCGCCTGTCCCCCGCGCGCGTGTTCGACTCGCGCAGCGCGGAGGGCTACCACGGCGGCGGGGTCTATCACGATCCCGTGCGCGGGCACATCGCCGGCGCGGGGCTGGCCGACCGCGCCCACACGGTCACCCCGGACAAGCACCTGCGCTCGCCGGAGGAACTGCGCGAGCACTTCGAGGCGCTCATCGGGGAGCAGGATCCGTCCGAGGTCATCTTCTACTGCGGCTCCGGCATCACCGCGGCCCAGAACGTCCTCGCCATGACGGTCGCGGGGCTGCCGGGATCGCGGATGTACGTCGGATCGTGGAGCGAATGGATCAACGACCCGACCAGGGAGGTCGAGCTGTGAGCACGCGGGATCTCGCGGGGCGCCCCGAGGGCGTTCCCTACCGGTTCGCCGTCATTGGCACCGGCTTCTTCGCCCAGAACCACCTGCACGCATGGGCCGAGATCCCCGGTGTCGAGCTCGTGGCCGTGTGCGACACCGACCCGGAGCGGCTCGCCGCTGCCGCGCGAGACTTCGGAGGGCGCCCGTATGCGGATGCCGCGGAGCTCTTCGCGAACGAGGAACTCGACTTCGTCGACATCGCGACGACCCCGCCGACGCATCCGCAGATGGTGCACCTGGCCGCGGAGCACGGCGTCGCGGCGATCTGCCAGAAGCCGCTGGCGTGGGACCTCGAGGACGCCCACGCCATGGTCGCGGCGATGGCCGCGAAGGACCTGCCGTTCATGGTGCACGAGAACTTCCGCTTCCAGCACCCGATGCGGCGCGTCAAGGAGGTCCTCGACTCCGGCGCGATCGGCCGCCCCTTCTTCGGCCGGTTCAGCTTCCGCAGCTTCCACGACTGCTACACGCCCCAGCCGTGGCTGCTCGACAGCGAGCGCATGATCATCGTCGACGTCGCCGTACACCTCTTCGACCTGGCCCGCTTCTTCATGGGCGAGCCCGAGTCGCTGTACGCCGAAGCCCTGCGGGTCAACCCGCGCATCGTCGGGGAGGACGTCGCCACGGTGCTCATGCGCATGCCTGACGCCACCGCCATCGCCGATGCGAGCTACGAGACGTTCTCCGATCATTCGACGTACCCGCAGGCGCTCGTGGCGCTCGAGGGCACCCAGGGGGCGATCACCCTCGGCCCCGACTACCACCTGCAGGTCGTCTCCCACGCGGTCGACGTCGGCGACTCGGCCGCGCGCATGAGCGGCGCGGTGGTCCTGGACGAGGACCTCGTGATCCCAGAGCACGCGTGGGCATCCCGGCCGTGGAACGGCATCCAGGACAGCGTCGTCACGCTGCAGCGGCACTGGGTCGACTGCCTGCGCGCCGGCCGCACCCCCGAGACGAGCGGCGCCGACACCCTGCGCACGATGGAGCTCACGCTCGGCGCGTACGAGTCGCTCGCCACCGGCATGCCGTACCGCGTCGGCAGCGCGCCGTGAGCCCCACTCCCCTGTCGGCGGGGCGCGTCCGCCTGGAGTACGACGACGGAGACCTGCGCAACGTGCGGGTGGGCGGCGTGGAGATCCTGCGGCGCGTGTACGTCGTGTTCCAGGACCGCAACTGGACCGCGCGTCCCTGGGTCCTGGAGGCGGAGTCGGTCGAGGCAGGCGAGGAGTCGTTCCGGATCGCGCTGCGGGCGCGGGGGACATTCGACGCGGCGCCGTTCGCGTGGACCGCGGAGATCACCGGGGACGCGTCGGGCACGATCCGCTACGCCATCGACGGGTCGACGGCCTCACCCTTCCTGCGCAACCGCCTGGGCCTGTGCGTGCTGCACCCCATCGCCGGGTTCGCCGGGTTGCCCTGCGCCATCACGACCCCGGACGGCGAGGTGGTGGAGGCGTCGTTCCCCGAGGCCATCTCCCCGCATCAGCCGTTCGTCGATGTCGCGGCCATGGAGTGGCCGGTCGCCCCCGGCTGCAGCGCGCGGCTGGAGTTCGCCGGCGAGGTTTTCGAAACCGAGGACCACCGCAACTGGGGCGACGCGTCGTACAAGACCTACTGCACGCCGATCTCGCGGCCGTTCCCGGTCGAGGTGCGTCCCGGCGATGTGGTCGCCCAGTCTGTGACGCTGTCGTTCACCAGGGTGATGCCCGCCCCGGTGCCTGCGCCGACGCAGGTGACCGTGACCGTGGACGAGATCGGCGTTCCCCTCCCGCGGCTGGGCACCCAGGCCACGGACCTGCCGTGGACCGCCGCCGAGATGGGAGCGATCGCCGACCTCGGGCTGGACCACCTCATGGTCACCGTCGACGCGGCGGCCGAGGAGTGCGGGCAGCGGCTGCGCGCGGCCGCCGACGTCGCGGCGCAGTCCGGATGCCGCCTGCGGGTGCGCCTGGTCGGCGGGACCGGCGGCGACTACGCCCGCATCAGCGACGACGTACGCGCAATGGCCTCCCTGGTGGACGCGTGGGCGGTCATCCACG
>JBJTJS010000162.1:0-9438 GCA_046096085.1 bacterium | reverse complement strand
GCGCAGCCTCGTGGGCCTGGCCGGCAGCGTCGATGGCCCGACTGACCGCGGCGTCGATGTCCCGCTGCGCCGCCGCCACCTGCGCCGGGGACGGTGGATCGCCCTCCAGGTGCCGCTCGGTCATGCGCACGCACCCGATGTCGACGGAGATCGACGACCATGGCGCCTCATCCCCCACGACGAACTCCGTGGAGCCTCCCCCGATGTCCACGACGAGGCGCGGCTCGGGCGCGAGGCCGGGATCGAGCCCCAGCGTGGCGCCTGCGAACGACAAGGCGGCCTCCTCGTCGCCGCTGATCACCTCGGGCTCGACACCGAGCCGCTGCCCCACGCCCTCGACGAAGGCGATGCGGTTGGAGACATCGCGGCTGGCGCTCGTCGCCACGAAGCGCAGGCGCTCCGCTCCGTGTCGGAGGATCTCCGCGGCGTAGCCGTCGCACGCGGCGAAGGTGCGCTCGAGGGCGGCTTCGCTGAAGCGCCCGGTGCGGTCGACTCCCTCCCCGAGGCGCACGATCTCCATGCGCCGCACCACGTCGACGAGGCCGGTGGGGCGCACGTCCGCCACGAGCAGGCGGATCGAGTTCGTCCCGCAGTCGATGGCCGCTACCCGCATGAGGTCGGCTCCCACCAGGCCCCCACTTCCTCGCGCACGAGATCACCGAGGGGGTTGACCCCCGGCCCGGCCGCCAGGGCATGGGCGAGCAGCACGTGCAGGCACTTGACGCGGTCCGGCATGCCGCCCGCGCTGACACCCTCGATCTCCGCCACGGTCCCGAGGGACTCGCGATCGCGCAGGTAGGCCTCGTGCGCGCGCGCATAGCCCGCGCGCAGTTCCGCATCGGTCGCGAGAGCATCCTCCATCTCGCGCATCCTGCCCTCGCCCTCGAGTCGGCCCACCGCGGAGGCTGCGCGCGGGCAGGTGAGGTAGTAGACGGTGGGAAAGGGCGACCCGTCATCGAGCCGCGGCGCGGTCACGACGACATCGGGCTCCCCGCACGGGCACCGGTGGGCGACCGCGATCATCCCGCGGGGATCGCGGCCGATCTGCCGGCGGACCGCATCGACGTCGGACGGATCGGTCCCCGGCGGGCCTGTCACGCCCGGCCCCTCACGGGACCCCGTCGGCCTCCCGCGTCGACGCCCACAGGCGGGAGTACCACGCCACCGGCGGCCCTTCGTCCTGCGGGACCGCGTCGATGGGCCGGTCGTCGGCACCGAGGACGACGTGCCCGATCTCCCCCGGGAAGACGAAGTGCAGTCGGGTCCGCGCCTGGGCCACGACGTACGCCGGGTCCTCCCAGTCGGCCGCCTCCTTCTCCAGCGCATCGACGCGTTCCTTCGCCGCGCCCACTTCCTCGCTCAGCGCGGAGATCTCGGCACGCTGGGCGAGCCATTCCCGCAGCGGGATGGCAAGGGTCAGGCCGAGGGCCGCCAGCACCACGATGACGATGACCGCGCGCCCCGCTCGCGTGCGCTGGAAGGGGCGGGACACTCCGCCATGATGCCACGGTCAGCCGGCGAAGCGCGGGAACGCGGAGCGCCCGGCGTAGCGCCCGGCCTCGTCGAGCTGCTCCTCGATGCGCAGCAGCTGGTTGTACTTCGCCACCCGCTCCGATCGCGCCGGGGCCCCGGTCTTGATCTGTCCGCAGTCGGTGGCCACGGCGAGATCGGCGATCGTCGTGTCCTCGGTCTCGCCGCTGCGGTGGCTCATCATGCAGCGGTATCCATGGCCCTGGGCGAGGGCGACGGCGTCGAGCGTCTCCGTCAGGGTTCCTATCTGGTTGACCTTGACCAGCAGGGCATTGGCCACCTCGGCGTCGAGCCCGCGCTGCAGGCGCTCGGGGTTCGTGACGAACAGGTCGTCTCCCACCAGCTGCACGCGGTCGCCGAGCGCGCGCGTGAGGTGACCCCACCCGGCCCAGTCGTCTTCCGCGAGCGGGTCCTCGATCGAGACCAGGGGGTAGTCGGCGAGCAGACCCTCGTAGTACCCGGCCATCCACTCCGCGGAGCGGTCGGCTCCCTCGAAGCGGTAGGACCCATCGGCGAAGAACTCCGTCGAGGCGACGTCGAGCGCGAGGGCGACATCGCTTCCGACGCCCAGGCCCGTGCGCTCGATCGCCTGCACGATGAGGTCGAGTGCGGCGCGGTTGTCGGGCAGGCTCGGCGCGAAGCCGCCCTCGTCCCCGAGACCGGTCGCGTAGCCGTTCTCCTGGAGCACGGACTTCAGCGCGTGGTAGCACTCCGTGCCCCAGCGCAGCGCCTCCGAGAAGGACACCGCACCGATGGGCGCGATCATGAACTCCTGGATGTCGACGCCGGTGTCGGCATGCGCGCCGCCGTTGAGGATGTTCATCATCGGGACGGGCAGGACGTGCGCGCGGGGGCCTCCGACGTAGCGGAAGAGGGGGAGGTCGGCGGACACGGCGGCGGCCCGGGCGACCGCGAGCGAGACGCCGAGGATCGCATTGGCCCCCAGGCGGGCCTTGTTGGGGGTGCCGTCCAGCTCGATCATCACCTGGTCGACGATGCGCTGCTCCGCAGCGTCGAGTCCGAGGATCTCCGGGGCGATCTCGTCCTCCACGGCGGCGACCGCGGCGAGGACGCCCTTGCCGAGGTAGCGGCCCTCGTCGCCGTCGCGGCGCTCGGCCGCCTCGAACGCGCCCGTCGAGGCACCCGACGGCACCGCCGCACGCGCGGCGCTCCCGTCGTCGAGGGCGACCTCGACCTCCACGGTCGGGTTGCCCCGCGAGTCCAGGACCTCGCGGGCGATCACGTCGTCGATGCTGGCCATGGGGGCGACCCTATCGACCGGACGACGCGTCAGACCCCGAGGAGGGCGCGCAGGTGGCGTGGTCCCACCGTCCCCTGCGACAGCATGAGGTCGTGGATCTCCCGGTCGCTCCAGTCCGGGTGCAGCACCCGGAGGTCGGCCGCGATGCCGCGGACTCCGCGCCAGCCGACGAAGCACGTGGGCAGCTGCGTGGCGGTGAGCAGCGCGCGGCGCCACTTGCCGACGGCCTCGCCCTCCTCCTGGAATCCGCGCCGGGTGAGGAGGGCCAGGGCCTCCGGCTCGTCGATGTCGCCGCCGTGGACCCGGGCGTCGAGGATCGCGTTGAGCGCCATCCGGGCCTGCATCTTCAACTGCTGCAGGCGCAGCCGCTGCGCCGCGTCCGGCCGATCGTCTGGCGCATACCCGCGCCCCGCCATGACCTCCTCGGCGTACACGGCCCAGCCCTCGGCGAACACCCCGCTCGAGCCGAAGCGTCGCACGAGGCTGGGATGGGAGGCCGCCCTGGCGTGCGCGAGCTGCAGGACATGTCCCGGCATGGCCTCGTGGATCGTGAGGTCGTGGAGCAGGACCGCGTTGTACTCGCGGTAGAACGACGTCACGCGACCGGCATCCCACCCTGCGGGCGTGGGTGCGACCGCGACGAACGTCGCCACGTCGGCCGTCTCCAGCGGACCCGGCGCATCGCAGTAGGCCACGGCGATGCCCCGGTGGAACTCGGGCATCTCGATCACGCGGGTGTCGACCTCCGGCAAGGAGACCAGGTCGTGGTCGCGCACGAACCGCGTGGTACGGGCCAGCGCGTCGCGCACGACCGGGAGAACCGACGAGTCGTCGACAGGGCTCTCCGCCGCGATCCGCGCGAGTGCGCGCCGGACGATATCGGGCTCCCGCGCCGATCCGCCCAGGAAGCGCGCAGCCTCCTCCCGCATGAGCTCCCCGACCTCGTCGAGCCGGCGCTCGGCCTGCTCCAGGACCTCGACGGGCGTCAGTTCCTCGTCGAGGTTGTGCCACAGCGCCGCGCTGTAGAGGCGGACCCCCAGCCGTGGATCCCAGCGCGACTCGGGAAGGCGCTCCACCAGCCAGGAGACGTGCCGGTCCACCTCGGCCTGCGCAGCCTCGGCGGCGTCGCCGAAGGCCGCCCGCAGCGGACCGGGAGAATCGTCGGCAAGGGCATGTGCGGTCGCGAGCAGGGCACCGAATCCACCCAGCTGCGACACGGCCGTCTCCACGTGCAGACGCGACATCTCCCGTAGCGTGGCGCGGCCATCGGCGAGGAAGCGCGGCACATCGTGCAGGCGACCGATGATGCTGCGCAGCCGTTCCTCCGGCGGGGCGAACTCGCGGGCGACGAGCAGGTGGACGGCGGTCGCCGGATTCCACGACAGCGGATCCCAGTGCCTGCGGCGGATCTCCGCGAGATCGAAGCGCGCCGCCGTGAGACGAGCGCGCAGGATCTCCAGGTCGACCTGCTCCTCGACCGGCAGGGCAACGTCGTCGACGGCGTCCAGTGCGGTGAGGTGGTCGTCGAGGGCCACGACCGCGTCCCGTGTGGCCCCCTCGGTCCGATCGGGGAGTCTGTCGTCCCCTCGGTGGTCTCCCAGGGCGGTGGCGAGCACGGGATCGAGGCGGAGGAGGTCCTCGACCGCGGCGCGCGCCACGTCCGCGAAGGTCGCGGTCACCGGCCCTCGATGGCGCGGATGCGATCGCGGTGGCGCAGGGCCGCCTGTCGCACCGCCGCCTCCGCGTCCCACCCGCGCGCCCGTGCCGCGGCGACCACGCCGAGCAGGAGCTCGCCGAGCTCGTCCTCGTCGGGGATGCCCGTGACGAGATCCCGGCCCTCCTCGGCGCGCGGGATGCCCGCATCCAGTCCTTCGCTGCGCGCGAGCAGCTTGGCGCTCCAGAGCAGGGCCGGCAGCGCATCGGGGATGCCGTCGGTGACGGAGGCCCGGCCCTTCTCCGCGGCCTTGCGCTCGTGCCAGCGCCTCTCCACCGCCTCAGCGGAGTCCGCGTCCTCCCCCGCGAAGACGTGCGGATGCCGCGCGACCAGCTTGTCGGCGATGCCCCGGGCGACCTCGTCCAGCCCCCACGGGTCCTCGGCGTCCTCCTCGGCGATGCGCGCGTGGAAGACCACCTGGAGCAGCAGGTCGCCGAGTTCCTCGCGCAGCCCGCGACGATCGTCGGCCTCGATCGCCTCCACGGTCTCGTAGGCCTCCTCGACGAGGTACTCCACGAGGCTGCGATGGGTCTGCCGCGCGTCCCACGGGCAGCCCCCGGGGGAGCGCAGGCGATCCATCACCTCGACCAGGGCGCGGACGCCGTCGAGGTCATCGTCGGGCGCGGGGCCGCTCACGCTCAGCCCTGGGGGACGGGCAGCTCGCCCAGGTCCTCCTGCGGCTGCGCGGGAGTGGCCAGGTCCGTGGGGACGGGCCCGATCTGGAGCTCGACGTTCGACCAGGTCCCGAAGCGGGGGCTCACGAGCACGCCGAGTTCCTCCGACAGGCCCACGACGTAGGCGTAGACGGCTCCCTGCTGCTGCTCGACCGGTCCCCCCGGCGCGAGCGTGGCACCCAGGGCCTCGACCTCGATGGACAGGGCGATCTGCTCGTCGACCTGGGAGGGCGGGACATTGCTGTTGAGGAAGGCCAGTTCGAGCTGGTCCTCGCCGCCCACGCCCGCCGCGGCCTCGGCGCGCTTCGCATCGATCTGGCCCTGGGTGATCGTGATGCCCTCGCGCTGCGCGGACTGCGCGACGAGCTCGGTGATGATCTCGCGCTGCAGGATGTCGACGACGAGGCCCGAGTCGGCGGCTCCCGGCGTGGTCCCGAGTGCCTCCTGGACCTCCGCGACCGTGGCGGCCAGGTCGTCGGTCGTGATCCGCGACCCCCCGATGACGGCGGCGTCGCCGGCGCTGGCGGTGTTGCCGCAGGCAGCGAGCACGGCGGCAAGCGCCAGCAGGGCTGCCGCCACGGCTCCCGTTCGAGCGATCACGTCGCACTCCCTGATATCGGCCCTGACATCGGCTCCAGGACGTCGAGCACCGAGTCCGCCCACTCCAGCAGTTCCCGGTCGCGAAGGGGCTCTCCCCCGACGCGGGCCGTGGTCGGACGCGGCACCAGGATCGTACGGACCGCGGGCTTGATCACGGTGCCCGGGTGCAGGCGGGACAGCCGCAGCGCCCGCGACTCGGGGAGCTCCACGGGGGCGAATCGGATCCGCGGACCGAGGGCGACCACCTCTTCGAGCCCGAGGGCCCGGGCCCGGGCGCGGAAGCGGGCGACCGCGAGGAGGGCGGCGACCGGTTCGGGCAGCGGGCCGTAGCGGTCGAGGAGCTCGGCCTCGACCCCGGACACCTCGTCGGCGGTCGCCGCCGCGGCGAGCCGCCGGTAGGCCTCCAGGCGCAGGCGTTCCTCGGGGACGTACTCGTGCGGGATGTAGGCGTTCACCGGCAGTTCGACCTTGGCCTCGGGGGCGGCCTCCGGCTCGCCGCGGGCCTCGGCCAGCGCCTCGCCGACCAGGCGGACGTACAGGTCGAACCCCACCTCCGCGATGTGCCCGCTCTGCTCGCCGCCCAGCAGGTTGCCCGCACCGCGGATCTCGAGGTCCTTGAGGGCGATCTGCATGCCCGATCCGAGATCGGCGTGCTGCGCGATAGTGGCCAGCCTGTCGTACGCCGTCTCGCTCAGGGCGGCCTCGGGCGGATACAGGAAGTAGGCGTATCCCCGCTCACGTCCCCGCCCCACCCGGCCGCGCAACTGGTGGAGCTGCGACAGGCCCAGCGCATCCGCGCGCTCGACGATAAGGGTGTTGGCATTCGCGATGTCGATCCCGTTCTCGACGATCGTGGTGCAGACGAGAACGTCGACCTTGCGCTCCCAGAAGTCGACGACAACGCTTTCCAGCGCATGCTCGTTCATCTGCCCGTGCGCGACGGCGATCCGCGCCTCGGGCACGAGGTCCCGCAGCCGCGCCGCGGCGCGCTCGATCGACTCGACGCGGTTGTGGACGTAGAAGACCTGCCCGTCGCGGATGAGTTCGCGCCTGATAGCGGCGGCCACCTGACGCTCGTCATATGGGCCGACGAACGTGAGGATCGGATGACGCTCCTCAGGCGGGGTCTGGATGGTGGAGAGGTCCCGGATCCCCGTGAGCGACATCTCGAGCGTGCGCGGGATCGGCGTTGCCGACATGGTGAGGATGTCGACGGCGGTGCGCAACGCCTTGAGGTGCTCCTTGTGCTCGACACCGAACCGCTGCTCCTCGTCGACGATGACGAGTCCGAGGTCACGGAAGCGCACCTGCGGCGTGAGCAGTCGATGGGTGCCGATGACGACGTCGACGGTGCCGTCCTCGAGACCCTTGAGGGTCTCGCGCACCTCGGCATCGGAGTTGAATCGCGAGAGGGCGGCCACGCGCACCGGGAACGGCGCATAGCGGGCGGAGAAGGTCGCGAGGTGCTGCTGCACGAGCAGGGTGGTGGGCACGAGGACGGCGACCTGCTTGCCATCCTGGACCGCCTTGAAGGCGGCGCGCACGGCGATCTCGGTCTTGCCATATCCCACGTCGCCGCAGATGACGCGGTCCATCGGGACCGCGCGCTGCATGTCGGCCTTGACCTCCTCGATGCTCGCCATCTGGTCGGGGGTCTCGACGTACGGGAAGGCGTCCTCGAGCTCGCGCTGCCACTCGGTGTCGGGCCCGAAGGCATGACCCGGCGCCGCCTGCCGGGCGGCGTACAGGCGGATCAGCTCCCCGGCGATCTCGCGCACGGCACGCCGGGCACGGCCCTTGGTGCGCTGCCAGTCCGTCCCGCCGAGGCGGTGCAGGCTGGGAGCCTCGCCACCGATGTAGCGCGTGACCTGATCGAGCTGATCCGTCGGGACGTACAGCCGGTCCGGCGGCTGGCCGCGCTTCGAGGGCGCGTATTCGAGCACGACGTACTCCCGCGTGGCACCCGCGACGGTGCGCTCGATCATGTCCACGTAGCGCCCCACGCCGTGCTGGTCGTGGACAACGTAGTCGCCGGCCGCCAGTGCCAGCGGGTCGATCGCCTGGCGACGGCGTGACGGCATCCTCGCCAGGTCCCGGGCCTCGCCTCGCTGGCCGAGCAGGTCCATCTCGGTGAGGACCACCAGGTGCGCTCCGCGACTGACGAACCCGTCGTGGAGCCGGCCCGTCTCCGTCCGGAGTCCCGACACCCCCTCGTCCCGGAAGTACTGCGCCAGCCGGTCCGCGGAACCGTGGCCCTCGGCCACGAGGACCACGGCGGCCCCGTCCGCGGCCCACGCGCGCACCGCGGCCGCCGCTGCCGGCAGGTCACCCCGGAACTCCGGTGCCGCCGACGCGTCCAGGGCCACGCTGCCGGCCTCCTCCTCGCGCGCGAACGGCCCCGTCTCCCACCAGCCGACCCCCTCGGATCGAGCCGATGCCCGGACCTCCCCGAGATCGAGGTACGCCGCAGCCGAGAGGTCCAGCGACGCCAGCGGTGCCCGGGCCCCCATGGCCGCGCCGTGCCACGACGCCTCGAGGAACTCGCGGGATGTCTGCACGAGTTCCGTGGCCCGCGCGGCGACGCGCTCCGGGTCGCAGGCGAGCACGAGCGAACCCTCCGGTAGCAGCGCCGTGAGGGGCTCCAGACCGTCCACGAGGACGGGCGCAAGCGCCTCCATCCCCTCGACGGCGATCCCCTCGGCGATCCGCGACGCGATGTCGGCAAGCTCGGGGTGGCTGCGCGCGAGCGCGGCGGCGCGCTCGCGGACGTCGTCGGTGAGCAGGATCTCCCGCACCGGCCCGGCGAGGAGCCCGTCGACGACGAGCCCCACCGACCGCTGGTCGCTCACCGCGAAGGCGCGGACCTCCTCGACGGTGTCCCCCCACAGCTCGACGCGCACCGGATGCTCGTCGGTGGGAGCGAAGACGTCGAGGATGCCGCCGCGCACGGCGAACTGGCCGCGCTTCTCCACCAGGTCGGTGCGCGTGTACCCGAACTCGACCAGCCGCCGGACCGCATCGTCGAGGTCGACCGTGTCGCCGGCGCGGAGGCCCAGGACGGGGATGCGCCCCAGGCCCGGTGCCAGGGGCTGCAGCAGGGCACGCACCGGTGCGACGACGACGCGCAGCTCCCCCGGCGCGGCCGCGAGTAGCCGCAGGACGTCCAGTCTCCGGCCCACGGTGTCCGCGGACGGGCTCAGGCGCTCGTGCGGCAGGGTCTCCCAGGCGGGGAACTCCGCCGCCGAGTCGGGGCCGATCAGGTCGGTCGCAGCCCACGCGAGATCCTCGGCCTCGCGAGCCGTGGCCGTGACGACCAGGCACACGCCGCCGTCCGGCAGGGCGCGGGCCACGAGCCCGGCGAGGAAGGGACGCACGGGCGTCACCGCGGTGATGCGCAGGTCCTGGGCAGCGGGGCGCGCCGCCGCCCGCGTCACCGTCGCGCATCCGGGGACGTCCGCGAAGGCGTCGAGGAGTCCCGCGACGGTCATGTGGCCCGGGCGGCGAGCATGGCGGGCCGGCGGGCCTCGCCGACCTCCGGGGGGCCGACGATAAGGTGGGTGACCTACGGCCGGGGCGGGTTGAATGCGATGGGGTCCCCGCGGATGTGGGATGCGGGCAGTCCCTGGGCGTGGGCCACCGCAAGGGGGGCCGCGACGTCC
>JBJTJS010000161.1:0-8719 GCA_046096085.1 bacterium | reverse complement strand
GGCGTGGGCGTGGGCGTAGGCGTCGGCGTCGGCGTTGGCGTCGGCGTTGGCACCGCGGCATTACGCGTGGCGCAATATCCGAAGCTCGTCGGGCTGCCGGCCTTCACCATGTGGTTCCACGCCGCCCCGCCGACGCTGATGGTGCCGTCGGGCTGGGTGGTGCGAACGCCGTTCCACAGGTCCGTCACCGTGATCGTGCGAGGCAGATCGACGCGCCAGTGCTTCTCCGTAGTCGACGTGGTCGCCACCGCCACATTCGCGCAGTAGCCCGTCCCCCAGTCGCTCGACACCACCGTGGTGGCCGTGATGCCCTCGGTCATACCGGGCATCGAGGGAGTAGGTGTAGACGTCGGCGTGGGTGTCGGAGTCGGCGTCGGCGTCGGCGTCGGTGTGGGCGTCGGTGTGGGCGTCGGAGTGGGCGTCGTGGACGCGCCCATGAGATCGCGCAGGAGCGCCATCTTGTCGGCGTGCACGGTGCGCCAGTCGTCCTGGAGCACCCCGCCCGTGTCGCCCGAGTTGGGGTTCCACGACCAGAAGGTCCAGCCCATGCCCTCGGTCTTGAGGTAGTTCGCGAACTGGGTGATCCAGCGGCCCTCGACGGTGTCCGTCGTCACGCTCTTGGCGCCGAACTCCCCGACGAAGACGGGCGCGATGCCCTGGTCGTGGATGTAGCCGAAGCCCTTGTTCCAGCGGTCGGCCAGGATCGCCGCCATGTTGGGGTCGGAGAACCACGGCTGGTTGAAGACGTTGGGCCCGTACTCGTGGGGGGAGTACACGATGCGGTTGGCCACGGAGAGGCGCACGGGGTTGCTGCGCACCCCCTCGAGGTTCCCGCCCCACCAGTGCCGGTCGAGCTGCTGTCCGCCGGCCACGGTGCCCTCGATGCCCTCGACGACGATGAGCTTCGTGGGCGCGATGGCGAGTACGGCGTTCCCGGCCCGCTCGGCGGCGCGACGCCAGTCGGTGGCGGCGCCGGTGCCCCACGTGGCGGTGCCGTGCGGCTCGTTCTTCAGGTCGAAGGCCACGACGTTGCCGGTGGTCGCGTAGCGGCGGGCGAGCATCTGCCATGTCGCCACCCAGTCGTCCTCGGTGAATCCGGCCTGGCCGTACCACAGGTCGTACATGAAGCCGTCGTTCGCCTGGGAGTGGTTGTCGAGCATCACCATGAGGCCGAGCCGACCCGCCTCGGCGATAACGGCGTCCATCACCTGGAGCGGGGGCTTGCCCTGCAGGTCGGCATTGCGGCCCGCGCCGTAGTCGATGCCCGAGGTCGTCGTGGACTTCACGGCCTGGAGCGAGAAGGGCAGGCGGATCGTGTTGAAGCCGAGTTCGCGGATCTGGCGGAGCATGTCCTTGGAGTCGCGCGACCACAGGCCGTGCGGCGCCTGCGTGGACGTCTCGAGCCCGAACCAGTTGACGCCCTGGAACACCACGGTGTCGCCCTGTGCATCGATGATGCGATTGCCCTGCGTGGACAGCGGGTAGTCGACGTCGGTCGCCGGCGGTGCGGGCGGTGTCGTCGGGTCGGGCTGCACGATGCCGGTGGAGTTCACCGTGACGTCGGAGCACGCGTAGAACGCCTCGGGGGAGTCGCTGCGCTGCCAGACCGTGTAGAGGATGTGGCGGCCCTGCCGCTGCGGAAGGGTCACGCGCAGCGTCGTCGTCTCCTCGAGAGGGCGCGCGCCGCTGTCATGAACCAGTTCGAGGTCGGACCACTTCAGCGGCTTGGTGACGTCGAAGCCGGCCTTGGTGAGGTAGATCCGGAAGTAGCGCGTGGCGTGCGGGGCCGTGGACTTCCAGGTGAGCGTGTAGCGGCCGTCGGGGTCGGGGCGCAGCTCGGTGGCCTTCCACTGGGCGCTGGGGGTGTCGAAGGCGGCGTACTTCGCGCGCCCGGCACTGCACAGCTGGCCGTCCGGTATCAGCGCCTGGTGGTTGCCGTTGGCCTGGGGCTGGTTCACCTCGGTCCAGTCGTAGAGGGCCTGGGCGTTGGCCTGCCAGGCGGCTGCGCACATGGTCGAGCTGCGGTCGCCGTAGAAGCACTCCCAGACCCGGGAGGCCGGCATGGACAGCGATCCGTGGGCCTGAGAGCTGGGCGCCAGGGCCACGGCGCCGGCGAAGGCGACGCCGAGGGTGGCGAGCGAGGTGAGCAGGGCGGTGAGGCGGCGCGCGGTGCGCATGATTCCTCCGGGAACGTCATGGTGCGATCGGCTGATCGCCCTGTTCCACTCTTCGGCCCGTTATCCCCAGGTGACGCGCCAGGACGGTGAAACGCGCATACGTCATGAGCGTTTCCTCTCGGCCTGTGCACACGCGAAAGCGCCCCCCGCGGGTGCGAGGGGCGCTTCCGACGTGCTGGGCCTAGCGCAGGCCTGCCCTCAGGGCGTCGATGAGCACGGTCCTGCGGTCGCTGCTGAGCTCCCACAGCATGAACCCGCCGAGGCCGAGGCTCTTGATGTACTGGGCCTTGGCGCGCATGGACTCCGCGTCGTCGTAGGAGATCCAGACCTTGTTCTGGGAGTCCCACAGGTACGGGACCTTGGACTGGGCGTCCCAGTAGCGGGTCATCCGGGGCAGGTAGTTCGCCACGATGTCGTCGTAGTCCAGAACACCGGGCTCCCAGGTGCCGGTCGAGGCGCCGGTGCCCGCGGAGTACAGGCCGTTGCCGCTCGTGCCGGGCGTCACGCCGCTCCAGCCGCGCCCGTAGAGGGGGGCGCCGAGGACCAGCTTGCTCGCCGGCATGCCGCTGGCGAGGTACGCGCGGACCGACGCGTCGATGTCGAACCCGGCAGGGCCCTTGTCGGACGTCGAGCGGTACAGCGGAGCGTTGTGGCCGGTCGGCTTGTCCCACGCACCGTAGTAGTCGTAGGACATGAGGTTGATCCAGTCCAGCGTGGCCGCGAGCTTGGCGATCTCGAGGTTCTGCAGGGTGGTCGGGCCCGCCGGCGCGGCGATGGTGAGCAGGTAGTCACGCTTGTCCTCCGCCTCGCGGCGGTCGAGCTCGGCGCGAAACTCCTTCATCAGCGTCGTGTAGTTGGCCTTGTCGGCAGGAATACCGGTCGACGGGCCCCCGGAGACCGGGTACTCCCAGTCGATGTCGACCCCGTCGAAGCCGTACGTCTCCATGAAGTCGGCGCACGACTTGACGAACACCGCGCGCTTGGCCGGATCCGCCGCGATGCCGGAGAACTGCGACGACCAGGTCCAGCCGCCGACCGAGATGAGCGTCCGCAGGTGGGGGTACTGGGCCTTGAGCTTGAGCAACTGGTTGAAGTTGCCGCGCAGCACGCCCGCATCCCAGCTGTCGCCTGGGAAGAACTTGTCGACGTCGGCGTAGGAGTCACCCAGCACGCACTTGCCGCCGGAGATGTTGGCGAACGCGTAGTTGATGTGGGTGAGCTTCGTCGCCGGGATCTGGGACACCTGGTACTGCCGGCCGTACGTCGACCAGCCCGTGTAGTAGGCAACCATCTTGTGGGCGCCGATCGGCACCGGCGTCGGCGTCGGTGTCGGCGTGGGCGTCGGTGTCGGAGTGGGCGTCGGTGTCGGAGTGGGCGTCGGAGTCGGTGTCGGCGTGGGCGTCGGCGTGGGCGTCGGCGTGGATCCCCCGACCGTGATGGTGCACGCCACCGTGGTGCCGTTCACCTTCGCGGTGCAGGTGGTGGGCCGCGGCATGCTCCCCGACGTCGAGTCGGAGAACCCGAAGGTCGCCGAGGCACCGGTGGCAAGCGAGCCGTTCCACGACGCATTGGCCGCGGTGAGTCGCCCGGAGGCGAGCGAGCCGGTGGCGTTCCACATCGAGCCGATCGGCCCGGTCCACGGGAAGGACACCGACCACGAGCTCACCGCGCTGGTGCGCTTGTTGGTCACGGCGACATCCACCGTGCGTCCGGTCCCCCAGTCGTTGGCCGACGTCACGGTGACGGCGACGCCCCCGGTACCCGGTGTGGGCGTCGGCGTCGGAGTGGGCGTGGGCGTGGGCGCCGTGGTGCGGTTGGCGCAGTAGCCGAACGAGGTGGGGCTGCCGGCCTTGACCATGTGGGTCCACTCGGCTCCGCCGACGCTGATGGTGCCGTCGGGCTGGGTGGTGCGCACGCCGTTCCACAGGCTGGAGACGGTGATGGCCTTGGGCAGGTCGACGCGCCAGTGCTTGTCGCTGGTCGAGGTCGTGCTCACGGCGACGTCGCTGCAGTAGCCGGCACCCCAGTCACTGGTGATGACGCTCGTCGCAACGACGCCCTCGGTCACGCCCGGCATCGTCGGCGCCGGCGTCGGGGTCGGCGTCGGCGTGGGAGTGGGCGTGGGAGTCGGCGTCGGCGTGGGTGTCGGTGTCGTCCCGCTGCCGTCCAGGGTCACGTCCGCGCAGGAGTAGAACGCCTCGGGGGAGTCGCTGCGCTGCCACACGGTGTAGAGGATCTGCCGACCCGTGCGTGCCGGCAGGTTCATGCGCAGCGTCGTGGTCGCCTCGCGGGCGCGGGCACCGGAGTCGTGCACGAGCTCGAGGTCGGACCACTTCAGCGGCTTGGTGGCGTCGTACGTCGCCTTGGTGATGTAGACGCGGAAGTACGACGTCGCGTGCGGTGCCGAAGACGTCCACGTGAGGGTGTACTTGCCGTCGGAGTCCGGGCGCAGCGCGGTCGCCTTCCACTTCGTGGACGGGGTGTCGAAGAAGGCGTACTTCTCCCGGCCGGCGCTGCAGAGCTGGCCGTCGGGCACGACGGACTGATGCTGTCCGTTCGCGGCCCCCTGATTGATCTCGTTCCAGTCGTACAGGGCCTGCGGGTTGACCGTCCAGGCCTCGGCGCACATGGCCGAGGCGCGGTCGCCGTAGAAGCATTCCCAGATGCGCGACGGGGGATTGGACATGGTGCCGTGGGCCTGAGCCGGCCCCGCGGCGAGGCCCACGGTCGTGAGCATGCCGCCGATGAGGCTGGCGGAGCCCACGAGGGCGAGGGTGGCGCGCCGGGCGAAGGACGCGGTGGACACGAGGTACCTCCTAGTTCAGCGCCGCAGCGCTCTTCGCATCCCAGCACCGGAGGTGCTGCGACTCGATCAGCGCTGCCGCACAAGCGGGAGCCCCCGGCTTGAAGGGACGCCCGAGGTCGATCTCTCGAGCGGCCGCCCGCCGGGTGCGGGTCTTGCCTTTGCGACTCCCAGGGTTTCGGCCTGGTTCCCCGGGACGCCAACCCAGCGGAGGTTTCCGACGGGATTCCCATGGGACCCTCGGCCGTTCGGCCGATGTCCTGCTCATGTGTCGCACGTCCCCCATTCCTCGGAGATTCCTCAGAGGGAGGTTCGGGGAACGTGAGGTACCTGTGAGTTCACTGTGGTGTCGTCCGTCGGGCATGCATCCGCGCCCGCCAGTCCGATACACAGGGAGCAGGCACGGTTCCACGACCCCGTATCCCACGAGGCCCGTCCCGAAGGAGTCCACGATGAACGCTCGTCCTTTCGCCCGCTCGCTGGCCGCGATGGCCGCGGGTGCCCTCCTCGTGACCGGTGCCGCTGTCGGCATCAACGTCGGCGCCGCGCAAGCGCACGGCAACGGCGGGGAGCACGGGCCCTCGCACGGCAATCACGGCCGCCCTTCCCTGCCCACCGCGGACCGCTGGCTGGAGCAGCAGGTGGATCGCACCGTGACGGACGAGGCCAAGGAGGCCTACCAGGCAGCCCGCGACGCCGCGCGCGACGCGTTCGAGGCCGCGATGGAGGCCGCCGAGGGCGACCAGGCGGCCAAGGATGCGGCCCGCGCCCAGTTCGCGACCGACATGCGCGCGGCCGTCGACGCCTTCGATGCCGCGACTCTCCCGGCCGACCAGGTCGCCCCGGTGGGCGCCTACCGCGACGCGATGGCCCTCGCCCTGGTGGAGCGCGCCGCCGACGAGCAGGCCGCCCGAGAGGTGTTCAAGAGCGACCTCGCGGCGGCCCGCGACGACTTCCGAGACGCGATGGCGGCGGCGACGACCCGTGAGGAGCGCCGCGCGGCCATCCAGGCCTACCGGGATGCCCGTGACGCCGCGAAGGACGCCTATGGGGATGCCCGGGATGCGGCCCGGGCGGACTTCACCGCCGCGGTGCAGGCGGCCCGCGCCGCCCTCGAGGCCGTCCTCGCCCCGGCACCCGCGCCCGCCGCGTAAGCCGGGCCCGCGCCTTTGCCGCGCTGTAGCGCCGCACCCGTAGACTCCGGGTGTGGCGCGCGGCGACGGCACCCTCACCCATGAGTTCCAGGTCGGCGGCGATCTCGGCGACGACCGCGCCCCCCAGGACGCCTGCGGTGTCTTCGGCGTCTGGGCGCCGGGCGAGGAAGTCGCCAAGCTGACCTACTTCGGGCTCTACGCGCTGCAGCATCGCGGCCAGGAGTCCGCGGGCATCGCGGTGAGCGACGGCAACCACATCGTCGTCTACAAGGACATGGGTCTGGTCTCCCAGGTCTTCACCGAGGCCAGCCTCGAGTCCCTCCGGGGACACGTCGCCATCGGCCACACCCGCTACTCCACGACCGGCTCGAGCTCCTGGGAGAACGCCCAGCCGACGTTCCGGGCCACCGCGACCGGTCACCTCGCCCTCGCCCACAACGGCAACCTCATCAACACCGTCGACCTCGCCGAGCGTGTCGCCGCCTTGGAGGAGAGCCGAGGCGAGCTGCCGCTCGGCACCGCCAAGCCGTCCCGCGCCACTTCCGACACCGAGCTGGTCACCGCACTCATCGCCGCGCACCCCGACGAGTCCATGGAAGTCGCGGCCATGAAGGAGCTGCCCAAGCTCGCCGGGGCCTACTCCCTGGTGTTCATGGACGAGACCACCCTCTACGCCGCCCGCGATCCCCTCGGCATCCGGCCCCTGGTCCTCGGCCGCCTGGAGCGGGGCTGGGTGGTCGCGTCCGAGACCGCGGCGCTCGACATCGTGGGCGCGTCGTACGTCCGCGAGATCGAGCCGGGCGAGCTCATCGCCATCGACGAGCACGGGCTGCGCGCGCACTGCTTCGCACGGCCGGAGCCGAAGGGCTGCCTCTTCGAGTACGTCTACCTCGCGCGTCCCGACACCGCGATCTCCGGTCGCAGCGTGCAGGCCACGCGCGTGGAGATCGGTCGCCGGCTGGCCCGCGAGCACCCCGCCGACGCCGACCTGGTCATCCCGGTCCCCGAGTCCGGTCGCTACGGCGCCATCGGATACGCGCAGGAGTCGGGCATCCCCTTCGCCGAGGGCTTGGTCAAGAACGCCTACGTCGGCCGCACGTTCATCCAGCCGTCGCAGACCATCCGCCAGCTCGGCATCCGCCTCAAGCTCAACCCGCTGCGCGAGGTGATCGCCGACCAGCGTCTCGTCGTGGTGGACGACTCGATCGTGCGCGGCAACACTCAAAGGGCGCTCGTGCGGATGCTCCGCGAGGCCGGTGCCCGCGAGGTGCACGTGCGCATCTCCTCCCCGCCCGTGCAGTGGCCGTGCTTCTACGGCATCGACTTCGCCTCCCGAGCGGAACTCATCGCCAATGGCCTGTCCGTGGAGGAGATCTGCCGGTCGATCGGCGCGGATTCCCTCGGCTACGTCTCCCTCGACGAACTCGTCGACTCCACGACCGTCCCCAAGGACCGCCTGTGCCGGGCCTGCTTCGACGGCGTCTACCCCATCGATGTCCCCGAGCCCGAGGTCCTCGGCAAGCACCTGCTCGAGGGGCTGGAGAAGCGGGTGACGTCCTCGGCCGGCGTGGGCGCGGCCGACGCCCTCGAGCGGCCCTGATGGTCAGCTACTCCGACTCCGGCGTCGACGTCGAGGCGGGCGAACGCGCGGTCGACCTCATGCGCGAGGCCGTGTCTCGCGCCACGAGACCCGAGGTCTTCGGCAACTTCGGGGGCTTCGCAGGCCTCTTCGACGCCTCGAACCTCACGGGCTACGCCCGCCCCCTGCTCGCGACGTCCACCGACGGCGTCGGCACCAAGGTCGCGGTCGCGCAGGCGATGGGCATCCACGACACCATCGGCATCGACCTCGTCGCCATGGTCGGCGACGACCTCGGCGTGTGCGGTGCCGAGCCGCTCTTCATGACCGACTACATCGCCACCGGCAGGGTCGTTCCCGAGCGGATCGCGGCCATCGTCGCGGGCATCGCCCGCGGATGCGAGATCGCCGGCTGTGCGCTGCTCGGTGGCGAGACCGCGGAGCATCCGGGCCTGCTCGAGCCCGACGAGTACGACGTCGCCGGCGCCGGCGTCGGCGTGGTGGAGGCCGAGCGCCTCCTCGGCGCAGAACGCGTGCGCGCGACGGACGTGGCCATCGCCATGGCCTCCTCCGGACTGCACTCCAACGGCTACTCCCTGGCCCGGCGGGTGCTGCTCGGGGACGGCGGCCCCGGTGTCTCGGCGTACATCGACGACCTCGGCCGAACCCTGGGCGAGGAGATGCTCGAGCCGACGCGCATCTACGCCCAGGACTGCCTCTACCTTGCCGACAACGTCGACGTCCATGCCTTCAGCCACATCACCGGCGGCGGGATCGCCGCAAACATCGCCCGCGTCCTGCCGGCGCACCTGGCCCTCGACGTCGACCGGTCCACGTGGACGCCGCAGCCTATCTTCGGACTCATCTCCTCCGGCGGCGTTCAGCAGGCGGAGATGGAGCGCACGTTCACCATGGGCATCGGCATGGTTGCCATCGTCGACGCGTCGGCCGTCTCGGATGCGATGGCGCACCTGCGTGACCGCGAGGTCGATGCGTGGATCTGCGG
>JBJTJS010000160.1:0-12489 GCA_046096085.1 bacterium | reverse complement strand
GCGGCCCACTCCTGGTCGAGGGCGCGCACGCCCGAGCGTCCCTCGAGCAGGGCCCCCCACGAGCTGGGCGCGTCACCCCCCACCGGGGTGAACGCCCCGAGACCGGTGACGACGACGGTGGGTGCCATGTGCGGTGCTCCTGATGAGGGGGAGTGTCAGCCGGCGTTCTTGGTGATGTAGGCGACGGCGTCGCCGACGGTGCGCAGGTCCTTGACGTCAGCGTCGGGGATCTTCACGCCGAACTCGTCCTCCGCGGCCATGACGACCTCCACCATGGACAGCGAGTCGATGTCGAGGTCGTCGATGAAGGACTTGTCCGGCTGGATGTCCTCGACCGGGACGCCGGCCACCTCGTTGATGATGACGGCGAGGCCGTCTTGGATCTCCTGGCTCATGTCGTTCCTTCCGTCGTGGTTCCTCGGGTGTTTCGGGTTCGAGCGGTGCGTGGGTGTGAGGCTACGTGGTGTGAGGCTAGGGGAGGGGCGGGATCACGCTAGGGCAGGGTGGCCACCTGCGCCGCGTAGGCCAGCCCGGCGCCGAATCCGATGAGGAGCGCCGTGCCGCCGTGGGGGGCCTCCCCGGTGGCGAGCATGCGATCCATGGCGATGGGGATCGACGCCGCGGAGGTGTTGCCGGTCGTCTCGATATCGCGGGCCACGGGCACGTGGGCGGGCAGCTTGATCGCGCGGATGAGCGCATCGGTGATCCGCATGTTGGCCTGGTGGGGGATGAAGGCGTCCAGGTCGTCGGCGCTCACGCCCGCGCGCTCGAGCGCCTGGTTGGCCACCTTGCTCATCTGCGACACCGCCCAGCGGAAGACCTGCTGGCCCTTCATGGACAGGGTGGGGAAGCGCTTGCCACCATGGTCGCGGTAGTCGGTGAGGGACTGCGTCATGCAGATGGCGTCGAGTTGCGACCCGTCGGAGCCCCACACGACCGGTCCGATCGCGGGCTCCTGCGACGGTCCCACGACGACGGCACCGGCCCCGTCGGCGAAGATGAACGCCGTCGAGCGGTCCGTCAGGTCGATCCAGTCGGTGAGCTTCTCCACGCCCACGAGGACGACGTACTCGGCGCTCCCGCAGCGGATCATGTCCTGCGCCATGGCCAGCCCGTAGCAGAAGCCGGCGCAGGCCGAGCTGATGTCGGTGGCACCGGCATGGACTGCCCCGAGCCGGAAGGCCACCTCCGCGGCGGCGGATGGCGGGGGGTAGGGGTGCGTGACGGTGGCCACCAGGACGAACCCGCCCGGGTCGGGGGCGATACCGGCGGAGGCGAGCGCCTTGCCGGCGGCGTTCACGGCGAGATCGACCACGGACTCGTCCTCGGCGGCATAGCGGCGCTCGACGATCCCCGAGCGCTCGCGGATCCACTCGTCTGTCGAGTCGATGCGCAGGCACACCTCGTCGTTGGTGACGACGCGCTCGGGTCGGTAGCTGCCCACGGACATGATGCGCGCGTACGGCGCCCCCGTCGTTCCGGTGATGCGAGCGGTCATGCCATGGCCTCCTCGTGGGCCGGGTGGAACTCGTGCGCCGGATGGAGGCGGATGAGCGGCTGCCCCGGGGAGACGGGGTCGCCGTCCTCGACCAGCCACTCCACCACCGTGCCGCCGTGCGGCGCGGTGACGTCGACGGACTCGCGCAGGCTTGCCACGGTTCCCACGGCGCCTCCGGCGGGCAGCGGATCGCCGACCTCCAGGCGCCCCGGGGATCGCGCGAAGATGCCCTTCATCGGGGCGACGACGAGCCGCCACGTGGGCGAGGAATCCAGGGCGCTGGGGACGCCGTGGCGCTCGATGAGCGCCCAGGCCGCCTCGAGGTCGTGGGGGGTGGACAGCGCGACCGTCTCCACCCCGGGGAGCGCCCGCTTCGCCAGCCCCACGAGGGTCCCTGCCGGCGGGATCTCGATGAGCGCGGTGACACCGAGGTCGGCCATCGTGGACATGCACAGGTCCCAGCGCACGGGCCGGCTCACCTGCGCCACCAGTCGGCCCAGGACATCGCGTCCGTCATGGACGACGCGTCCGTCGGCATTCGACAGGAGATGGATGCGAGGGTCGTGGGTGGAGATGGCGCGGGAGTAGCGCGACAGGATGTCGACCGCGGGCTGCATGTATGCCGTGTGGAACGCGCCAGCGACCTGCAGGGGCCGAACGCGCGCCCGGTCGGGCGCCGCATCCGCGAACGCCGCGAGGGCCTCGAGCGTGCCGGCGACGACGATCTGTCCGCCGCCGTTCATGTTGGCCGGGGTGAGTCCCAGGGCCTCCGCTGCCGCGACCACCTCGTCGGCCTCGCCGCCGAGGACGGCGCTCATGCCGGTCGGGGTCATGGCGGATGCCGCGGCCATGGCGCGGCCGCGCTCGCGCACGAAGACCATGGCCTGCTCGGCGGACAGCACGCCCGCTGCCGCGGCCGCGGTGATCTCGCCGACGCTGTGGCCGGCTCCCACGGCGACCTTGGTGAAGGCCTCGGCGGGGTGGGGGAAGAGCGACAGGAGGGTGACCAGGCCCGCGCCGACGAGAAGGGGCTGGGCGATGGCGGTGTCGCGGATTGTGTCGGCGTCCGAGCGCGTGCCGTGCTCGATGAGGTCGATCCCGCTGACCGCCGACAGCCATTCCAGGCGGGATTCCACCCCGGGGACGTCGAGCCAGGGAGTGAGGAAGCCCGGGGCCTGGGCTCCCTGTCCGGGGGCGACGACGACGAGCACGGTGCACACCCTTCCGCCCCGGGGCGCTGCCCCGTCGTGGTCACGTCGCCAATGTCTGAGCAACGCCGTTGTGGGAAACCTACAACGACCGCGGTCCGGCGGGACCCGCGCCCGGGGATCCGTCAGGCGCGGGGGGTCCGCGGGAGCCGCGACAGCACGAGGGCCAGGCGCAGGGTGAGGGCGTCCCGGGGATCGGTCGGCGAGCGGCCCGTGACCGCCTCGATCCGCCGCAGGCGATGGCGGACGGTGTTGGTGTGGACGAACAGCGCGCGGGCGGTGGCCTCGAGCGTGGGGGACGTCTCCAGGAAGGACTCGAGGGAGCGCAGGAGTTCCGGGTCGGTGTCGCGCAGCCGCGTCACCACGTCGTCGATGAGGCGGCGGGCGGCCACGGCGTCACCGCCGAGAGCCCGCTCGGGAAGCAGGTCGTCGGCGTGCACGGGCCGCGGCGCAGCGGGCCATCGGGCAGCGGCGTCGGCGGCGGGCATGGCCTCGGCGCTCGCGGCGGCCACGTCGGCGACGGCCACCGCGGGCGGCCCCACGACGATGGGGCCGGGGCCGAAGTGCGGCGAGAGGAGCCGCGCGGTGCGGTCATCGTCGGTGCTGTGCCCCACGACGGCGACGAGCGCCTCGCCGTGCAGCGCCGTCAGCAGGTCCAGTCCGTGATGCGCGGCGGCCAGGCGCATGACCTGCAGCGCCGCGCCGGCGTCGCTTTCGGGCGGCGGTCCGACGAGCACCGTGATCCCGTCGCGCGCGCTCCACCCCAGCGCTGTCGCGCGGGCCAGAGCCGCGCCGTCCGGCTCGCCGCGCAGCAGCGACTCCATGACGAGGGCCTCGAGCCTGGCGTCCCAGGCTCCCCGCGCCTCCGCGGCCCGGGCGTAGACCTCGGCCGCGGCGAAGGCGATCTCGCGCGAGTAGGTGAGGACCGCCTCGCGGACGTCGTCGGACGCGGCCTCCCCGGCGATGCCGGGGAGGAGTTCCTCCAGGAGGTCGACGGTGCAGCGCACCATCTCGACCGTCTGCTCCAGCGAGATCGCGCGGGCCAGTTCGCGCGGGGCGCTGCTGAAGACGTCGATGGCGTCGGCGGGACGGCCGGCGCCGTCGCGGTACCAGGAGGTCACCCCCGCGATGCCGGCTTGCGCGATGAGTCCCACCCATGAGCGCTCGCGAGCGGGCAGGGACCGGAACCACTCCAGTCGCTCGTCGAGTCGCGTGGTGACGGCGGTCGCGAGGCTGCCGGATGCCCGCTCGAGTCGGCGGGCCGTGGCAGCCCGGCTAGCCGAGGCCGGACGAACTGAGGCCCGTGAGGTCACCGATGACCTTGCCGATGACGAATGACACCCCGGCCGCGAGCGCGCCGACGATGAGCTGCCGCAGGGCGCCGTGCACGACGCCGCGGCCGGAGAAGCGCCCCACGAGGCCGCCCACGATGAGCATGGCGCAGGCCGACAGGGTGACCGCCGCCACGATGGCCGCGGTCCCGCCGGTGAAGAAGTACGGGATGACGACGACCAGGGCTCCGATCGCGAAGGCGAGGAAACTCGAGACGGCGACCTTGACGGGATTGCCGAGCTCGTCGGGATTGAGGCCGAGTTCCTCGCGCGCCAGCGTGTCCAGGGCGGCCTTGGGATCGGCGAAGACCCGGTCCGCGGCGGCCTTGGCCGTCGCTCGGTCCATGCCCTTAGCCCGGTAGATGAGCTCGAGTTCCTTGCGCTCCTCCTCGGGCTTGTTCGCCAGCTCCTGGGCCTCCATGTCGAGCTCCCGCTTGAAGAGGTCGCGCTGGCTCGCCACGCTGACGTACTCGCCCGCCGCCATGGAGAACGCTCCGGCCAGGAGCCCGGCGATGCCGGCGAAGAGCACGACGCCTCGGTCGACCCCGGAGCCGGCGAAGCCCATGACGAGCGCGGTATTGGAGACCAGTCCGTCGCTGATGCCGAAGATCGCCGCTCGAACCGTGCCCGACGTGTCGACGCGGTGCCAGGTCTCCCCGAAGTCGACCCCCCCGTCGGCGGTGATGACCCCCCGGTCCACCGCGGCCGTCGCCGGGGCGTGCTCGCGCAAGCGACGGAAGGTCTCGGCGTGCTCGCGCTCGTCGGCCGACATGGAGTCGGGGGCCTCGGGCTCGTCGTCGTACATGCCCGCATCGGCCCCCTCGGCCTCCTCGAGGTGCGCCAGCACGTCGTTCATCCCGGCGGCCCGGGCCCGGGCGACCAGAGCGGCGTCGTCGGCGTCCAGTGTCGTCGGCGACGGCGGCACGGGGACGCCGTTCTCCTCCAGCTTGGCGGCCCAGTGCGCGGCGTGCTCGTCCTCGATGCCGGCGAGTTCCAGCAGGGCCTCGCGGCGGTCGCCGTCGCTCACCTCCGCGAGGGAGCGGTAGAGGAGGGAGGCCTTGCGCTCCGCCTCGAGGTAGCGCAGGAAGCGCTTCGGGTCCTGGGACATCAGCCGGCGCCCTCTGTGTTGCCCGCATCGGCGGACGCCGGGTCGAGCAGGCGGTACCGGTCGATGGCCTTCGCGAGGTCGCTGCGATCCAGCTGTCCGCGGTCGGAGAGGGCGGTGAGCACCTGGACGACGATCGACTCGGCGTCGACGAGGAAGTGCCGACGCAGGGCGCCGCGGGTGTCGGACATGCCCCACCCGTCCGTGCCGAGGGTGCGGTAGTCGGTGTCGATCCACGGGCGGATCTGGTCGGGAACGGAGCGCATCCAGTCCGACACCCCGACGACCGGGCCGCCGCGCCCGCCCAGGCGGGCCGCGACGTAGGCGACCCGCGGCTCCTCGAGCGGATTCAGCAGGTTGTGGCGGTCGGCGTCGAGCCCGTCGCGGCGCAATTCGTTCCACGACGTGACGCTCCACGCGTCGGCATCCACGCCCCAGTCCTCGCGCAGCAGCCGCTGGGCCTCCAGGGCCCAGTTCACGGCGACGCCGGAGGCGAGGATCTGCGGACGCCCGCCCTCGGGGACGTCGCCCTCCGCCGGCGACACCAGGTGCATGCCGCGCAGGATGCCGTCGACGTCGACGTCGGCCGGCTCGGCCGGCTGGAGGTAGGGCTCGTTGTAGACGGTGAGGTAGTAGAAGACGTCCTCCTGCTGCTCGCCGTACATGCGCCGCAGGCCGTCGGCCACGACGTGACCGATCTCGTAGCCGTAGGCGGGGTCGTAGGAGACGACCGCCGGGTTGGTGGAGGCGAGAAGTTGCGAGTGGCCGTCCTCGTGCTGCAGGCCCTCGCCGTTGAGCGTCGTGCGCCCCGCCGTCGCACCGAGGACGAATCCGCGCACCATCTGGTCACCGGCCTGCCAGAAGGCATCGCCGGTGCGCTGGAAGCCGAACATGGAGTAGAAGACGTAGACGGGGATCATCGGCTCGCCATGCGTGGAGTACGACGACCCAGCCGCGATGAAGGACGCGACCGAGCCGGCCTCGTTGATCCCCTCATGCAGGATCTGGCCGTCCTCGGACTCGCGGTAGGTGAGGACGAGTTCGCGGTCGACCGAGGTGTACTGCTGCCCGGCAGGGTTGTAGATGCGGGCGGTGGGGAAGAGCGAGTCCATGCCGAACGTGCGCGCCTCGTCGGGGATGATCGGCACGAACCGGGCGCCGATCCCCTGGTCGCGCATGAGGTCCTTGAGCAGCCGGACGAAGGCCATCGTCGTCGCCACGGCCTGCTTGCCCGAGCCGCGCCGGAGCACCTCGTAGTGCTCCGGTCCCGGCTGGGGGAGCGCCGCGGCCCGGGTGCGCCGTTCGGGCACCGAGCCGCCGAGGCGGCGACGGCGATCGATCATGTAGCGGAAGGGCTCGGAGTCCGGGCCGGGGTGGTAGTACGGCGGGAGGTAGCCGTCGCCGAGCTGCGCGTCGGTGATCGGGATCTGCAGCCGGTCGCGGAACGCCTTGAGGTCGTCGAGGGTGAGCTTCTTCATCTGGTGGGTGGCGTTGCGCCCCTCGAAGTGCGAGCCGAGCGTGTAGCCCTTGATCGTCTTCGCGAGGATCACCGTGGGCTGCCCCGAGGTCTCGACCGCAGCCTTGTAGGCGGCGTACATCTTGCGGTAGTCGTGCCCCCCGCGCGAGAGGTTCCAGATCTCGTCGTCGGTCCAGTCGGCGACGAGCTTCGCGGTGCGCGGGTCGCGGCCGAAGAAGTGCTCGCGCACGAACGCGCCGTCCTCGGTCTTGTAGGTCTGGAAGTCGCCGTCGGGGGTGGAGTTCATGAGGTTGACCAGGGCGCCGTCGCGGTCCTGGGCCAGCAGTTCGTCCCAGCGGCGCCCCCAGATCACCTTGATGACGTTCCAGCCGGCGCCGCGGAAGAGCGACTCGAGCTCCTGGATGACCTTGCCGTTGCCGCGGACCGGTCCGTCGAGGCGCTGGAGGTTGCAGTTGACGACGAAGACGAGGTTGTCGAGCTCCTCGCGGGCGGCCAGGCTGATGGCACCCACGGACTCGACCTCGTCCATCTCGCCGTCGCCGAGGAACGCCCAGACCCGCTGCTGGGACGTGTCCTTGATGCCGCGGGACTGGAGGTACTTGTTGAACCGGGCCTGGTAGATCGCCGACAGCGGACCGAGCCCCATCGAGACGGTGGGGAACTGCCAGAACCACGGCATGAGCCGCGGGTGCGGGTACGACGGCAGCCCGCCGTCGCGGTGCGACAGTTCCTGGCGGAAGCCGTCGAGCTGCCCCTCGGTGAGGCGCCCCTCGAGGAAGGCACGCGCGTAGATGCCCGGTGATGCGTGTCCCTGGAAGAACACCTGGTCACCGCCGCCAGGGGCGTCGGGGCCGCGGAAGAAGTGGTTGAAGCCGACCTCGTAGAGGGTCGCCGACGATGCGTACGTCGAGATGTGGCCGCCGACGCCGATGCCCGGTCGCTGGGCCCGGTGGACCATGATCGCGGCGTTCCAGCGCACGTAGCGGCGGATCTCGCGCTCCACGGCCTCGTCGCCGGGGAACCACGGCTCCATCTCCGGCGGGATGGAGTTGATGTAGTCGGTGGAGCGCAGGCTGGGGACGCCCACGTTGCGCTCCGCGGCTCGCCTGAGGAGCGCCAGCATGAGGTAGCGGGCGCGGTAGGACCCGGCGGAGTCCACGACCTGGTCCATGGACGACGTCCACTCGGAGGTCTCCTCCGGGTCCACATCGACGTACTGGGTCGGCAGGCCGCCGGCGAGGAGGGGCTGGGGGGTGAAGCCCGCCGCCGCGCCGTGAGGGATTCCCGATGTCATCGCGAGCCCTTCTCCGGGGGCACCCACGGGGTCACCGCGGTGCCCAGTGACGCCCACATCCTCCCCCATGCGGCGCCTCGGGGGCCAATTGCTGCCCGCTGCCCGGTCACCCCGGGTCGACCAATACCTCCATTTCCTTGCGCGGACGCCGGACGTCCGCTGGACTTAGCCCGTGACCACCCTGCGTGCGTGGGGGAGGAAGCCGTGACCTCCGACGGGCAGGCCGTGCCGATCCTGGGCATCGGCCCGGGCCAGACGGTGTGGGAGATCGGCGTGGACGGCGATGCCGACGGCGCGCTTCGGGCCCAGCTGACCGCGGCCCGCGGAGTCGAGCTCGTGGACGACGACTACGACGATGTCGTCGACGTGGTCCTGCTGTGGTGGCGCGAGGACGATGGCGACCTCGTGGATGCCCTCGTCGACGCGATCGGCCCGCTCGCCGACCACGGCGTGGTGTGGCTGCTCACTCCGAAGCCTGGCCGCGATGGGCACGTCGAACCGGAGGACATCGCCGACGCGGCGCCGACGGCGGGACTGCAGCAGACGTCGACCGTGAGCGCCGCGCGCGACTGGCAGGGGACGCGCCTCGTGGCCCCCCGGGCCGGGCGCAAGTAGCCGCCCGTCGACAGGGCCGCTACTCCCGCCCCCGCCAGTGCCGAAACGCCCCGCCGAGGGCGTTGCCCACGTGGCCAGCCGCCGCCGTGACCCGCGCGGATGCGGCGTACGCCTGCAGGGCGATGCGCAGCCCGTCGGTCCCGGGCAGGCCGGGGGCGCGCGCGAGGACCTGCACCAGGGTGAACAGCCCCCCGAGATCCCGGGCGCGCAGGTCGCCGCGTGCGTACGCCGCGGGAGCGGAGCCACGGCTCGAGGCGATGTCGAGCAGGAGCCCCGCATCGCAGATGACCGCGGGACCGGGCTGCGTCTCGGGGACCCGTCGCGTGCACCAGTCCCCGTCCTGCGCGCCGACCCCGATGACGACCTGCGGGGTGATCGCGGTGAGGGCGACGGCGGCACGCTGCTGCGCGGCGACGGCTCCGACCGTGTCGATGAGGGACGCGAGGCCCGTGCGGGCGAGGGACTCCGGCACCACCACGCCGGCCGGAGCGAGGTCGCGCGCGGCTACCGCGCACTGGTAGGCGGTCGCGGACACCAGGGTGCCGAGCGGCACGATGCCGAGCGGTCCGCCGACAGGCAGGAGGGCCTCCTCGCCGGCCTCCGGACTGCTCGCCCAGTCGGCGACCTCGTCGCGGGCGCGTCGCAGCGCGGCCCGGATCCGCGCGGGAGCGTCGTGAAGGTGGGCCTCGATGATGCGGTCCTCGATGTCATCGAGCGGCTCGGCGCTGGTGACCCCCGCCAGGGCATCGGCCCGGATTCGCGGAAGCGCGCGGCCCTCCGGCCAGGACCCGAGGACCACGAGCGTCCGGGCGGCGGTGCGCCCGTCCTTGCGGCCCACGGCCGCCAGGTCGACGTCGGCCACCGCGGCCAGCAGGTCGTCCCAGGCCTCCAGGGTGTCGGCGAGCATGGCGGTCACGTCGTCGCCGGCCCGACCGCGCTCGCCGGGCTCCGGCGTCAGGCCCTCGGGCGGTAGCGTCACGGGATCATCCTGCCGTCACGGGTCCCCTCCGGGACGGCGTCGCCCCCGATCGGAGGACCTGATGACCGGGAGAGTCAGATGACCCGGGAGGATCCGATGACGATCGCGGTCGGCGATCGCGCACCGGACTTCGCGCTGCCCGACCAGCACGGTCGCGCCACCTCGCTCTCGACGTACGACGGCCCCGTGCTCATCGTCTTCTTCCCCGCGGCGTTCACCCCGACCTGCACCTCGGAACTCGCGGTGCTGAGGGACGAGCCGATCCCGGGGGTGACGGTGCTCGCGGTGAGCTGCGACTCCGTGCCGGCGCTGCGGGCCTTCGCGGATGCCGAGGGCCTCGACTTCCCGGTCCTCAGCGACTTCTGGCCGCACGGGGAGGTGGCCCGTGCCTATGGGGCGTTCCTCCCCGAACGCGGCATCGCCGGGCGCCTGAGCGTCCTCGTGGACGGCCGTGGCGTCGTGCGGGCGGTCTGGCGATCCGGAGCGGCGGAGGCACGGGACGCCGTGGACTATGGACGAGCGGTTGCCGCCCTCGTCGAGGGCGCGGGGGCGTCACCCTAGGGCGAGGCCCTCCAAGATGCGCCGTCGGCCGATCGGGTGTCCACTGTGCTTGGTGGCCGGGGGCCCGAGACCCCGGCCACCGCTTTGCGTCGGTGGCACGAACGTCGCTGCGCCATCGCGGGAGCGAGTGAAGGGTGGGCCCGGCCGGGCTCGAACCGACGACCCCTTCCTTGTAAGGGAAGTGCTCTCCCAGCTGAGCTACAGGCCCTGGGTCCCCCGAGGCTAGCGGCGGTAGCCTCGGGGCGTGGCGGCCCCCTCCCTGCGCGGTGTGATCGACGCACTGGAACGGCGCTACCCGCCGTCCACGGCGGAGGACTGGGATGCCGTGGGCCTCGTGTGCGGGGACCCCTCGGTCGCCGTGTCGTCCGTGCTGTGGGCCGTCGACCCGGTCGCCGCCGTGGCGGAGCAGGCTCTGGACCTTCGCGTCGAGCTCCTCGTCACCCATCACCCGCTCTTCCTCTCCCCGGTGCACTCGGTGGCCGCGACGGACGCCAAGGGATCCGTGGTCCATCGCCTCATCCGCGGCGGGATCGCGCTGTACGTCGCCCACACCAATGCCGACGTCGCCGCCCCCGGGGTCTCCGATGCCCTGGCATCCGCACTGGGCGTGCGTGATGCCCGACCGCTCGACGGCGCCCCCTCGGATGCGGGCACCGGCCTCGGACGGATCGGCCTGCTCCCCGAGGCGACGACGCTGGCGGAGTACGCCGCGCAGGTCGCCGGCGCCCTGCCGGCCACCCGCCACGGCGTCCGCGTGCTGGGCGACCCCGCACGGCCGGTGCGCACCGTCGCCGTGTGCGGTGGGTCGGGCGACTCCCTGCTCGCGATGGCGACCCTCGCGGGAGCGGACGCCTACGTCACCGCCGACCTCAAGCACCACCGCGCGCTCGAGCACGCCGAGGAGGGTGGGTGCGCTGTCATCGACGTCGCGCACTGGGCCAGCGAGTGGCCGTGGCTGGCGCAGGCTTCGGACCTCCTCGTGGCCGACCTGGCGGCCGAGGGGGCTACGGTGGAAAGCCAGGTGTCGGCCCTGCCGACCGATCCGTGGTCTGCCCATCTGGAGAGCACGTCAGGAGACCGGGAGAGCCGCACATGAGGAGCGCACGCTGAACGCCGATCCGCAGGAGCAGCAGGTCCTGCTCGAGGTGCAGGGATACGACCTCGACCTCGACCGGCTGGCCCATCGGCGTGCGCACCTGCCGGAGGCGCTCCGCGTGCGCGAGCTCCAGGCGCGCGACAGGCAACTCGCCGACGACCTGACCGAGGTGTCCGTCGAGGTGAGCGACCTCGAGGCCGAGCAGCGCAAGGCCGATGCCGACGTCGACCTGGTGCGGCAGCGCTCGGCCAAGGACCGGCAGTTGCTCGACTCCGGCACGATCCACGACGCCAAGCAGCTCGTGAGCCTCCAGCACGAGCTGGAGTCGCTGGCACGGCGGCAGAGCGAGCTCGAGGACGTCGAGCTCGAGGTGATGGAGCGCCTCGAGCAGGCTCAGCATCGCCGTGACGCCCTCGTGTCCGAGCGCGCGGCCCTCGAGGCGGAGATCGCTGAGGCAACGGCCTTGCGCGATGCCGCGCTCGCGTCGCTGTCCACCGAGGAGCAGGCCGCAGCGCAGGCGCGCGCCGCGGTCGTCGGGGCAGTGCCGGCAGACCTGCTGGCCCTGTACGAGAAGTTGCGGGCCGACCAGGGCGGCATCGGGGCGGCCGCCCTGTACCGCGGGCGCTGCGAGGGCTGCCGCATCGAGCTCACGCCCGTCGATCTCGAGCGGATTCGATCGGCGCCGGCCGAGGAGGTGCTCCGCTGCGAGGAATGCCGGCGCATCCTCGTGCGCACGCCCGAGTCCGGCCTGTGACGACACCATGACGCGTTCCCTCGTCGTGGAGGCGGATGGCGGATCGCGCGGCAATCCCGGTCCCGCGGCGTTCGGAGCGGTCGTTCGCGACGGCGAGACCGGACGCGTCCTCGTCGAGGTCGCCGCCGCGATCGGAACGGCGACCAACAACGTCGCGGAATACCGCGGGCTCATCGCGGGACTGCAGGAGGCTGTCGCGGTCGATCCGGAGGCGCGCATCGAGGCCCGCCTGGACTCCAAGCTCATCGTGGAGCAGATGTCGGGGCGCTGGGCGATCAAGAACGCCGCCCTGCGGGAACTGGCGCTCGAAGCGCGCCGGATCCGTGCCGACGTGGACTACACGTGGGTGCCGCGGGCGCAGAACACCGCGGCGGACCGCCTCGTCAACGAGGCGCTCGACGCCGAGATCCGCGGCGAGCCGACCGCGTTCGTGCGGCGGCCGGGCAGCGGCCTCCCGGACGCCGAGGACGTCGTCGGCGAGGCGCTGGAGGACCAGGCTCTCCGCGGGCGGGCGGGGGGGCGGGCCCGCTCCCGCGGGCGCTCGATGGCGGACGAGGACGCCCGACCCCGC
>JBJTJS010000159.1:0-4143 GCA_046096085.1 bacterium | reverse complement strand
TCGGAGATGTGTATAAGAGACAGGTAGTGGCGCCCGCCGCCCCCGAAGGCCTGGTGATCGTTGGGGCTGCGGCGCAGGTCGAAGGTGTCGGGATCGTCGAACTTCGACTCGTCGCGGTTGGAGCTGACGTACCACATGACGACCTTGTCCCCCTTCTTGATTTCGGTCCCGTTGAGGACCGTGTCCTCGGTCGCGGTGCGGCGGAAGTGGGCGAAGGCCGGGAACATCCGCAGCGCTTCCTCCACGGCCATCGGCACAAGCTCCGGGTCATCGAGCAGCAGCTGGCGCTGCTCGGGATCCTCGAGGATCGCGCGCATCGCGCTGCAGTAGGTCGCCTTGGTCGAGTCGTTGCCGGCGGCCATCAGCAGGAAGAACCCCATGACGATCTCGTGGTCCTCGAGCTTCTCACCGTCAATCTCGGCGTGAACGAGAACGCTCGTCAGGTCATCGGTCGGGTTGGCGCGGCGGTCTTCGATCAGGGCCTGGCAGCGCTGGAAGATCTCCGGGATCAGCTTCTCCTGGACGATCTGCGGACCCTCGGGGTTGATCGTCTCGTCGCCGGCAGTCATCACGCCGTTCATGAGCTCAGCCCACATCTGGTCGTCCTCCGGCGGCAGGCCCATGAAGCGGCAGATCACCCGCGAGACGACCGGCTGGGCGACGGCGTCAACGAGGTCACACTCCTCCACCCCATCGAGCCGGTCGAGCACGTCGCGGGTGATGGCGCGGATCTCCTCGCCGTGCTCAGCGATCCGCTTGGGCGTGAAGCCGCGCTGGAAGAGCGCCTTGAGGCGGTCGTGCTTGGGTGGGTCCATCCCGATGAACATCGCCTGGCTGAGCTCGAGCGGAAGGACCGAATCGGTGATCGCCGTGATCCCGCCGATCTCCGATGAGTAGGTCTCCCAGTCGCGGCTGACGTCGTGGATGTCGTCATAGGTGGTCACCGACCAGTAGCCGGCCTCCTCGGGGAAGTCGGGCATCTCCGGCGACCAGTGCACCGGGCACTCGCTGCGCATGCGGGCGAAGAGCTCGTTGGGCGGGCCGTCCTCCCAGGAGTCCTCGGTGAAGGCGAGTACCTCGGTGATCGGTATCTGGGGCTCGGTCGACATGGCGCTTCTCTCCTGGTCGCTGCTTGGTGGAACCGTGAGTATCCCCCGGACTTGACAGGGTGTCAAATCAGAGCCCCGCGGAGTGCCGCGCCGGCGACACGCGGTGGGTAAACTTCGGCAAGTGATTCTTGGGAGTTCCGGTTTCCGGTCAACTGGGTGCCTAGCTCGGGCAACGGCCGTATTCGCTTTGGCCACGGCGCTTGCCCTCGCGTGCGTCGCCCTCGCGTCCCCCAGCACCTCCCACGCCGCGTCGGCCGCGAAAAACGGGACCAAGGGGAAGCTCTGGTTCATGAAGTTCGATGTGAGCTACCAGCTGAACGACGAAGCCAATTGGAAGTTCGACATCACCGACGAATGCAGCCGGGAGGTTGGAGACGGCGAGCAGAAGATCAGCGCCACCGTGAACGCAGGCAGCGGGGAGATGGAGGTGAGGCGCGTCGGGAGGGCCTACCGCCCCAACACCTCCGATCCCACGGCGGTCTTCATGAATCTCGCGGGAGACAAGTCCGACGGTTTGGCCAACTACCTGCTCGACTCCAATCTCGACGCCCAGGACATCCCTGGAGCCGGCTGTCCCGAGCCAATCACCTGCGCGGAGTGCAACAGCACCCCGCCTCGGAAGTACTGCGGAAACATGACGAATGCCGGTCGCGTGACGCTCACACCGCAGGCCGAATTCACCCGGCGCTCCGCAAACATTCGGCTGGAGGACCAGTGGGACCCGAGCGACCCCTTCTACGACGAAGAGCGAAACACCTACTGCCCGGCTAGCCGGGCAGTGTGGACTTGGGGGCCAGGCTTTCCGGCGACGAGCAATCCCGAGGGCGACCAGGTTCTCAAGGTGGATTTGGACAAGTTGATGGGATTCACGACCCGCCTCTCTGACCGCCAGCGCGCCTCGTGTGGAGAGGTCACCCAGAAGGACGGGCGTAAGTACGTCACCTACAAGCGTTCCCTCTGCGCGGATGGCAAGAAGGAGCCCTCATTCATCAGGGGGGCCGACTACTCGAAGACCACCAAGACGATCCTGCTCAAGAACGACCGGGCGCCCAAGATGTGGACGGTTAAACAAACATCAAGAATCAAGGTGACTTTCAAGTTCCGAGAGCTCACGACCAGCCGTCTTGAGTAGGCCGTGCGCAAGCTGACCAGACTGCTCGGGCTCGGCCTTCTCCTTGCTCTCGCGGCACCAACCGCCGTCCACGCCGACGCCATCACCTACACCGACAGGGGGAACGTGTGGGTTGCCTCGCCCGACGGTGCGGTCAAGAAGCAGGTCACCACCAACGGCGAGCCCGAGGGGATCAGGTACTTCGGCCCCTCCCAGGCCGACGACGGCCGGATTGCGGTGATCTATGGACCGGGCACCGGCAAGTCTTCCTCCGCCTTAATGCAGGTCCTGAGTTCGACGGGAAAGCTCGAGAAGACCGGGCTGCTCCAGATGGTCGACTGCGGCATCGCCTCGACTACCTCCGCATTTGGCACCACGCGGATCGACCCGGCCGGCGATTCGATCCTCTACGACTACATCTGCATATCCGCAGCCAGCGGCACCCAGGGCGTCTACACGGCGATTGCGTCGGCCGGCTCGCCAGGGGTAATGAGCCCACCGCTCCAGGTCACCGATGTCTGGCAGCCCGGCTGGCTGCCCAGCACGGCCGCCGGCGCTGCGGCCCCTGACACTGTGGTCCTGAACGAAAGCCGTACGGCGCTGGGGAGGTACAGCTGGACAGGAACCTTCAACGTCGATGTCGTCTTTGCCGTGGACTTCCAGCAGACCGACGAAAGGTTTGGCAGGGCGTCGATGTCCCGTACAGGGAACATCCTCGCCTACGGCTGGGAGGAGAGTGACGGCTCGAAGAGCATCTACGTTGCCCGCCTTGCGGGCCCGTTCCTCCCCTCGGTCCAGGCGCTCGCCGAGTGCCGGCTGCCCACCGGCGCGAATGCCGACGACCCCTCGATCTCGCCGGATGGCACCCGGGTCGCCTGGCAGGACGACGGAGGCGCGAAGGTAGCGACCGTGAGCGTTCCCTCGAGCGGAAGCGGGCAGCCGTGCGGTGGTTCGACAACGCTTCTCTCCCAGTCCGGCAAGTTCCCGGTATTCAGCGCCGCGTCGGCACCCAAGAACGGGTCGGGTGGCGATTCCGGCGGCGGCTCGGGCGGCGGTGGATCTGGCGGCGGGTCGACCGGGGGTCTCAGTGTCAAGGGTCCCTCCAAGGCAACCCTGGCCAAGGTCGCCAAGGGCCTGAGCTTCTCTACGAGGTGCTCTGCGAAGTGCACGGTCAAGGCCACCATGACCGCGGGCGGCAAGGCCGTAGCTCGGGCGAGCAAGAAGCTCAAGCGCAAGGGAACGGCGTCCCTGAAGCTCAAGGCCAGGCTCCCGGCCGGCACGACCTCGGTAACGGTCGTGGTCACCAGCGGCTCGAAGTCGGCCACCCGCACCGTCCCGATCTCGGGCTAGCGCGAGGCGATTTCGGAGAGCATCTCGGCGAGCCGGGCCGGCTCGGTGACCATCGCGTCGTGGCCGGTGGCGATCTCCAGCATCTCGAACCCTTCGCTGCGCGCCCGCTCGGTCGATGGCGCCAGGCCGGCGTTCCTGGGACGGGTCAGGGCGATGAAGGTCCGCGGAAGCTGCCGGGCCACGTTGCTCGGCGCGCTCACCTTCTCCGTGCAGGAGAGGAACGGCTGGTCGGTCAGCCGCGCCCAGACCCACTCGCGGTCGCCCGGGTCGGTCAGGCCCCAGCGCTCCAGGTACTCCTCCTGGGCGACCACGCGCCAGCCGTCGCCCTGCTCGCGGACCACCCGCTCGAAGGCCTCGCGCGATGCCGGCGGCTCCATGTCCATCACCGACTCGCCGTCCCCCGGAGTGAAGGCGTCGAGGTAGACCAGGCGAGCGATCCGCTCCGGCCGCAGCTCGGCCACGCCGGTGATCACCGCGCCGGCGTAGCTGTGGCCCACCAGCGTCACGTCCTGCAGGTCATCGGAGTCGAGAAGCGCGACCACGTCGTCAACGTGGGTCGAGAGCCCGACCTGC
>JBJTJS010000158.1:0-16760 GCA_046096085.1 bacterium | reverse complement strand
CCTCCCACCCCGACGGGGAAGAGTGCCTTCTTGTCCCCCGAGAGGACGTTGACCGTGCGTTCGGGGCCGTCCTTGACCGTCTCGCCCGCCGGGAGGGTCTTCTCGTCGACGGTGACGAGGTACTGGCCGGCGGCCGGTACCTCGATGGTGGCTCGGCCCTCGGCGTCAGTGGTGCCCGACCCCGTGACCCCGTCCGGCCCCGGCCCGGTGACGTCGACCCCGGCGATCGGTGCCTTGTCGGCTCCGGTCACGATCGCCGTGACCGAGGGGCCGGCGGCGGACGCGATGCCAGCGCTCAGGAGGAAGGCCCCGAGGAGGGCGCATGCGGCGACGAACCAGCGGGACATGCCCCGGTGCACTCAGCCTCCCGTTGAGCCATCCCGGGCGGTCGCCCAGGGGCACCGCCATGCGTTCACCGGAGCATAGTCCCGCCGGGAGCCGCGCGGGGGGCAACCGCCGTATCCGTCCTGCGGCGCCCGTGGGTCGCTCGTCCCCGCCGGCCTAGGCCTCGCGGAGGAAGCAGGTGAGCCGGGCCGTGCAGATGCGACGGCCCTCGTCATCGGTGACGGTGATGTCGCTCGTGACCAGGCTGCGCCCGACCGACACCGGGACGGCGATCGCCGTGACATGCCCGTCGCGGGCGCTGCGATGGTGGGAGCAGGACAGCTCCACGCCGACCGCGAACCGTCCCGGGGCGGCGTGGAGGTTGGCGAGGACGGAACCGGCGCTCTCGGCGAGGACGGCGCTCGCCCCTCCGTGCAGCAGTCCGAAGGGCTGCGTGTTGCCGGCGACCGGGATCCGGGCCCCCACGCGATCCGGGCCCACCTCGAGCCACTCCATGCCCATGCGCTCGCCGAGGCCGCCGCGGTCGGCCGCGGCAATGTGCTGGAGCAGGTCCTCGGCGAGGGCCGGCTCGTCGGCCGGGGTGCCGTCGCGGCTGGAGTCCGGTGTCATGCCCGCAGCCTAGGATCACGGCGTGGACACGCGACGGCTGCTCCTCCTCGACGGGCACTCGCTGGCGTACCGGGCGTTCTACGCGCTGCCGGCGGAGAACTTCTCCACGTCGGCCGGCCAGCCGACGAATGCCGTCTACGGATTCACCTCGATGCTCATCAACGCGCTGCGCGACGAGAAGCCCACCCACGTGGCGGTGGCCTTCGACGTGTCCCGTCAGACGTTCCGCACGGAGGAGTACCCGGAGTACAAGGCGACCCGGTCCTCCACGCCCGAGGAGTTCCGGGGACAGGTGGACCTCATCCGCGACGTCCTCAGCGCCCTGGGCATCCGCTGGATCGAGCGGGAGGGCTTCGAGGCGGACGACATCATCGCGACGCTCGCGAGGAGCGCGGAGGCGGAGGGGGTCGAGGTCAGCATCATCTCCGGCGATCGCGACACCTTCCAGCTGGTCACCCCGCAGGTCACCGTGCTGTACCCGCGCAAGGGGGTGTCCGACCTCGCGCGGATGACCCCCGAGGCGGTCGAGGAGAAGTACGGCCTGACGCCCGTGCAGTACCCGGACTTCGCGGCCCTGCGCGGGGATCCGAGCGACAACCTGCCGGGCATCCCGGGCGTCGGGGAGAAGACCGCGACCAAGTGGATCAGCGAGTACGGCTCGCTCGACGGCCTCGTCGACCACGTCGACGAGGTCAGGGGGAAGGTGGGGGACGCCCTGCGCGAGGCCCTGCCGCAGGTCCTGGTGAATCGCCGCCTCACCGAACTCGTCCGCGATGTGCCCCTCGACGTCGACCTTGCCGACCTCGAGCGCCGACCCTGGGAGCGCGAGCCCATCCACGAGGTCTTCGACGCCCTGCAGTTCCGCGTCCTGCGCGAGAGACTCTTCGAGACCCTGGGGGACGATTCCGCTCCGGCGGCGCCGCTGCCCGCGGCGGAGTCCGAGGTCGTCCCGCCGGGGCGGTGGGATGAGTGGCTTCAGCGGCATGCGGCCGACACCGTGGGCGTCTTCCCCCGGGGGACGTGGGCGGCGGGATCCGGGCACCTCGAGGCACTCGCGCTGTCGTCCGCGGACGGCACCGCCGCCGTCGCCGACCTCGGCGCCCTGCCGGCGGAGGATCTCGCGGCCATCGCCTCATGGCTCGGGGATGCCGCACGGGGGAAGGTCCTCCACGACGCCAAGGGGCCCCTGCTGGCCCTCTGGGCCGCCGGGCTCGACCTGTCGGGGCTTCGGTCCGACGCCGCCCTGGCGGCGTATCTCGTCCAGCCCGGGCAGCGCAGCCCCGACCTGGCCGACCTGTCCGAGCGCTACCTCGGGCGATCCCTGGGGGCGGCCGGCGACGGGCAGCTGTCCCTGGACGCCGATCCCGCGGCGGACCTGGTCCAGTCCGCGGTCGCCGTGCGCGAGATCTCCGCCGTCCTCGACGCCGAGGTCTCCGCGCGCGGCGCGTCAGCGCTCCTGCACGACCTCGAGATCCCCCTGGAGCGGGTCCTCGCGGACATGGAGCGCGTGGGGATCGCCGTGGACTCCGCGGGCCTGGGCGGGCTGTCCGCGGAGTTCGCGGCGTCGGCGCGGGCGGCGGAGGACGAGGCCCACCGCATCGTGGGGCATTCCTTCAACCTCGGGTCACCGAAGCAGTTGCAGGAGGTCCTCTTCGGGGAGCGCGGCCTGCCGAAGACCAAGCGCATCAAGACCGGCTACACGACCGACGCCGATGCCCTGCAGTCCCTGTACGCCCGTACCCAGGACCCCGTGCTCGAGGCCATCCTGGATTGGCGGGACTGGTCGCGCCTGCGGCAGACGGTGGACGGCCTGGTCCCCCTCGTGGCCGCGGACGGCCGCATCCATACGACGTTCCAGCAGACCGTCACGGCCACGGGGCGCCTGTCGAGCACCGATCCCAACCTCCAGAACATCCCCGTGCGCACCGAGGCCGGGCGTCGCATCCGATCCTGCTTCGTCGTGGGGACGGGGTTCGAGACCCTGCTCACCGCCGACTACAGCCAGATCGAGATGCGCATCATGGCGCACCTGTCCGAGGACGCGGGGCTCCTCGAGGCTTTCGCGGAGGGGGAGGACCTCCACACCACCGTCGCGTCGCGCGTCTTCGGGGTGCCCCCGGAGGCCGTCGATCCCGAGATGCGGCGTCGTATCAAGGCCATGTCCTACGGCCTCGCCTACGGGCTGTCCGCCTACGGGCTGTCCCAGCAGCTGGGCATCGAGCCCGACGAGGCGCGCGTCCTCATGGACGACTACTTCGCCCGCTTCGGGGGCATTCGGGACTACCTCCAGGGAGTCGTTGCCGACGCGCGAGCCCAGGGCTTCACCGAGACGATCCTCGGGCGGCGCAGGTACCTCCCCGATCTCACCAGCGACAACCGGCAGCGCCGCGAGATGGCGGAGCGCATGGCGCTCAACGCGCCGATCCAGGGGTCCGCCGCCGACATCATCAAGGTGGCGATGCTCGACGTGCATCGCGGACTCAGCGAGCGAGGCCTGCGCTCGAGGCTGCTGCTCCAGGTCCATGACGAGCTGGTCCTCGACGTCGCCCCGGGGGAACTTGAGCCGGTCACCGACCTCGTGGTGGCGTCGATGTCCGGAGCCGCGGACCTGCGCGTGCCCCTCGACGTGTCCGTCGGCACCGGCGCCACGTGGCAGGAGGCGGCGCACTAGCCGGCGTCCCCCGCGGGGCGCGTGCCAGACTGCGGTCATGCATGGGGCCTCCCGCGCGGCTGCGATCGCGTTCGCGGCCGCGCTCCTCGCCGGGTGCACCGGAGTCACCGCGGGGACGTCGGAGCGCGACACGTCGACGGACGTGGCCTTCACGGGCTGCGACCAGGTCGCCTGCACGGGGGAGCTCGAGGGGGCTCCCTACGAGATCCTCATGCCGGAGAAGTGGAACGGCACTCTCCTCCTCTACTCCCACGGCTACCGGCCGGCAGAGCCCTTCCCCCCGACGTTCGAGGCGGTCGAGCGCACCCCGGTGCCCGTTCCCGGCTGGGAGGCTTCCGAGCGGGAACTCGGGCAGGCGCTCCTCGATCGCGGGTACGCGCTCGCGGGATCGGCCTACGCGTCGAACGGCTGGGCCGTCGAGGACGGCGTGCGCGCAGGCGAGCAGCTGTACGACTTCTTCGCCGCCAACGTGGGCACCCCGAGCCGCGTCTACGTCTGGGGCGACTCGCTGGGCGGGCTCATCACGCAGACCCTGGCTGAGCGCCATCCCGAGTGGGTGAGCGGCTCGGCACCCCTGTGCGGCGTGCTCGCCGGCCTCGTGCCCAACCTCGACCTGGCCTTCGACGCGTCGTACGCCGTCCGCGAGCTGGTCTACCCCGAGATGAGGCTGTCCGGGTACGACTCCTACGCGGACGCCGTCATGAACTGGGAGGGGGCGGCGTCCCGGGTCATCCAGGGCGCCCGCGACCAGGACACCGACGCGATCGCGCGGATCCTCGCCGTGGCGGCGGTCGTCGACGCCCCCGCCAAGACCGCCCGCTTCGACGGGTCATCGATCACGAGCACGGTGTCGGGGACCGTGGAGGCCCTGCTCACCGCGCTCGCCTACAGCACCGTCGCCCGGCAGGAGATCGAGGAGCGCTTCGGGGGCAACGTGAGCGGGAACGAGTCGGTGGACTACGCCGCCCGCATCTCCGACGAGGAGCGCGCGACGATCGACGCCCTCGGGGGCGAGGGAGCGACCGACAGGTTCATCGCCCTGCTCGAGGAGGGCGAGCGCACCGTCGCGGACCCGGCTGCGCGCGCGGCTGCCCTGGAGCGGGGCGGGCACCCCACGGGCGCGGTGCAGGACCCGACCATCACGATGCACACCGCCCACGATCCCCTCGTGATCGCGCAGAACTCCACGGTCTTCCGGGAGCGGTACGACGGGGCCGTGGAGCGTGGCGACGTGCGCGCGGACCTCCTCCAGCTCTACACCGTGCCGCCGGCGGCGTACTCCCCGGACGAGGGGGCGCCCTACGGCGCCGGGCACTGCAACTTCACGCCCGAGTCGCGGGTCGCGGTCATCGAGCTGCTGGACCGCTGGGTGCGGGAGGGGACGTTCCCCGGCAAGGGTGCCGTCGAGGAGGCACTCGGTCCCGAGAGCGGATACGACCCCGTCTACATCCCCGGGCCCTGGCCAGAGCCGGGAGTGCTCGCGGGGGAGTGAGCCGACGCGGCGGGGGATCGCTCGGCGCGGATCTCCCGTGCGGCCACGACCACGCCGAGGGCCGCGAGGCACGCTCCGGCGACCAGGGCGCTCGTGGCCAGGCCGGTCACGGTCCGCGGCATCAGCAGGGACGCCAGCGCCACCAGGAGCACCGCCGCACTCCACACGGCGATCACCGCGCGCCGGTCGTCGACCGCCAGTCGGGTGAGGAGGAGGGCCGGGGCGAGTGCGAAGAGACTGCCGATCGCCGCGAACATCCAGGCGATGGGCACGAGATCGTCGTACGCCGACCCGCCGACGAACCCCACGACGAGACCGGGGAGGAGCGCGGTGCCTGCGGTGACGAGGCACCCCATGCCGGCCACCGCGGCCAGGCTCACCACGGTGGCGCGGGCACGTCGGGCATCGGCGAACTGGGGGAACGCCACGACACCGACGAACTGGGGAAGCCAGAAGGCGACCTTCGCGATCACGGCGCCCACGCCGTACTCGCCGGCGTCGTAGGGCGAGAGCAGGGCGCGGGCCAGGAGCACGTCGACGTTGGTGAGCACGAACAGGGCGAGGAGCGCGTGGGTGGCGTGCGCCGTCTCGCCGAAGAACCGCTCGACGGGCAGTCGCGGGCCGCCCGCGAGCGGCGACACCGTGGCGCGTCCCGCGACCGCTCCGAGCGCCGTCCCGAGGGCGAGCCCCAGCATGGTGCCCTCGACGCTGTCGGATGCGAGCGCACCGACGACGCCGCCCACGCCCCGTCCTACTCCGACGACGAGGTAGACGGCGGCGAGCCGCGCGTAGGCCTCGCGCCCCTGCGCGACGCCGTACTGGGCACCCGCCCAGGTGATGGGGACGAATGCGAGGGCGGCGAGGAGCAGGGGGACCCAGGCGTCCAGGCGCAGCAGCCACATGAGGAGGGGGCTGACGACGAGCGTGGCGGCAGCGACCGCCGCGCCGCCGACGAGCCCGTCGCGCAGGATGTCGCGCGACGCACCGTCGCGATCGTCGGCCGGGAGGTGCACGAGTCGTCGAGCCGCGACCGCCTGGATCCCCATGGCGAGCACGCTCCCGATGAGGAGGATGCCCAGGAGCGCGGCGAGGACGCCGAACTGCTCGGGCCCCAGGGCGCGGGCCGCGACCACGCTGACGGCGTAGGAGAAGACCTGCGCCACGCCGAGTGCCGCGGCCACCACCACCGTGCTCGACACCATGGCACGGCGAGCGCTCACGCGTGTCACGATAACCCGCGATGGACGTCGACCGTCGCGATGCCGCCTGGCGCACGTGGGTCCCGGTCGCCTGGGTCCTCCTCCTGGCGCTGGCCGTCACCGCGCCCACCCTCGCCCCCGGTTTCGTCCTCAGCTACGACCTGGTGTTCACGCCGAGGCAGGACCTCCTCCCCGCGTCACTCGGACTGGACGGCGGCCTGCCCCGCGCGGTGCCCCAGGACGCGGTGGTCGCCCTTCTCACGTCGCTCGTGCCCGGGATGCTGCTCGAGAAGGCGGTCCTGCTGTCGATCCCGGTCCTGTCCGGACTGGGGATGCTGCGCCTCCTGCGCGACGTGCCCGCGATCTCCGCGCGCCTGACGGCAGCGACCCTCGCCGTGTGGAGCCCCTTCGTCGCGGAGCGGCTCGTCATCGGGCACTGGGGGCTCCTGCTCGCCTACGCGATGGCGCCGTGGGCGCTCGCCAGCGCCGTCGACCTGCGACGGGGACGGGCGGCGGCGGGGGCCCGGCTGGTGCTGCAGGTCGCCCTGGGATCCCTGACCCCCTCGGGGTCGCTGCTGCTGCTGGCGCTGGTGGTCCCCATCGCGGTGGGACCGGGCTCGCGAGCATCGGCGGCGCTGCGCGGAGCGGTCGCGGCAGGCTCGGCCGCCCTGGCCCTGCCGTGGATCCTCCCGGCGCTCCTGCTGCCGTCGGCACCGGCCTACGCCGAGTCCGCCGCGGACGGGGCCGCCGTCTTCGGCCTGCGGGCGGAGGGGCCCTGGGGCCCCCTCCTCACGGCGGTGGGCCTCGGCGGCCTGTGGAACGCCGATGCCGTGCCCGACTCGCGATCGTGGCTGACCGCGCCCCTCCTGGGGCTGGTGCTGCTGGGGCTCGCCGCCGCGGGCACCCCCGCACTGGCGCGCTCACTCGGTCGCGCCGCCGCGACATGGCTGTGGGTCACGGCACTGACCGGACTCCTCATGGCCGCGGCTTCCGCGGTGGCCGAGCCCGCCTGGGGATCCCTCGTCGGGGTGTCCCCGGCCCTGGGGCTGCTGCGCGACGCCCACAAGCTGCTCGCCCCGCTCGGCCTCCTCCTCAGCATCGGCGGGGGCCTCGGGGTCGCCGCAGCACTGTCGCGCGTGCGAGATCGCGCCCTTCGCGGTGCCCTCCTCGCGCTCGCCCTCGTCGTTCCCCTCGCCGTGCTCCCGGACCTGGCCTGGGGGGTGGGCGGGCGGCTCGTCCCCGTGCCCTACCCCGCGGAGTGGTCCGCCGCGAGGCAGGTTCTGGCCGAGGACCCGCGCCCGGGGGACGTGGTCGTGCTGCCCTGGTCGGCCTTCCGCCGATTCGCCTGGAACGGCGACCGCACGGTCCTCGACCCGGCGCCCCGCTGGCTTCCGCGCCCCAGTGTCGTCGACGACGGCCTCGCCGTCGCCACCCCGGACGGCCTCGTGGTCGTCGCCGGGGAGGATGCCCGGGCCGCCCAGGTCTCCCAGGCCCTGGCCCTCGGGGAGCCGCTGGCGGAGGTGCTCCCCGCCTGGGGCATCGGCTGGGTCCTCGTCGAGGAGGGGCAGGCCTCGGCCCTGCCCGCCTCCCCGGCATCGCTGGCCGGACTGGAGCCGGTCCTGGTCGCCGGGGGCCTCCGCCTGCTGGCCACCCCCGACCCGGCGCGGGAGCGCGGGCTCCCCGCGGCGGCCCCGTGGGTGGGCGTCGCCGACCTGCTGGTCCTGGTGTCGCTGGGCGCCTGGGGCCTGGCCGCGATTGCCTGGCGGGAACGCCCGCACGGACGCCGTTCCTTTGGTACTGTGGACGGCAGTTGACCTTCGAGTCGAGGAGCCGTCGCCCATGGGTGCTGTGATCGGACCGATCGTTGCCGCGGTCGTGGGTGCTGTGCTCGCCGGGGGCGCCTCGTTCGCCCTCATCTCCTCGCAGACGTCGGTCCCACCGACCGTGGACGCGCCGTACGTCGTGTACGGCTCCACCAGCTGACCCGGCCCTTCGGCGCCTCGGCGCGGGCAGCGGCGAGCACCTTCTCGAACTCGATCACGGCCTCGTCCCACGTGAAGCGACGCGCCCGCTCCTGCGCGCGCCGGCCCATCGACACGCGCCTCGCGTCGTCGCGGAGGAGCGCCTCGAGCGCGGCGGTGAAGTCCGCGACATCGCCGTTGACCAGCACGCCGGTCTCGCCGTCCACGATCGATTCCGCCACCCCTCCCGCGCTGCGGTAGGCGACGGCGGGCACCGCGGCGGCGGCAGCCTCCATGACCACGAGGCCCCAGCCCTCCTTCAGTGACGGGAGTGCGAGGACCCACGCGCGCGAGATCTCCCGTGCCTTCTCCGCCTCCGACACGTGACCGGCGAAGTCGACGATGTCGTCGACGCGCAGCTCGCGGGCGCGCTCGCGCAGGGCGCCCGCCCACCATCCGTCGCCCGCGACCGCCACGCGCAGCCCGGGCCAGCGCCGCCGCAGATCGGCCGCGGCCTCCAGCACATGCTCGACGCGCTTGTGCGGGACCAGGCGGCCCAGGACGAGGACGCGCGGCTGCGGATCGGGCCGATGGCCCGCGTCGACGGCCCGCGGGGTGCCGTTGCGGATCACGGCGATGCGCTCCGGCGCCACGCTCAGGCGGGTCAGTTCCTCCCGCGTCGCGGCGGACACGGCGATGTAGCGACATCCCCGGTAGACCCACGGCGCAAGCGTCGACTCCACCCACCAGCCGATGCGAGAGCGGACCGGGTCGTACACCACGGGCCACTGCTCGCGATGGACGTGATGGACGAGGACCACCACGGGCGCCGGCCCCGTCCAGGGCGACAGGAACGGAATCCCGTTCTGCACGTCGACCACGACGTCCACCGGGCCCAGGGCGCCGCGTCGGAGGAGGCGGCGGGCCTCGGAGTACACCGTGAGCTTCGTGCCCCGGCGGACGAAGCGGATGCCGCGCCGGATGTCCTGCGCCGGAGCGCGATCATGGGCCGCGCAGACGACGGTCACCACGTGGCCGCGCTCGACCAGTCGCGCCGCGATCTCCTCGACGTACACCTCCGAGCCCCCGCCCTCCGGGTTGGCGGTGTCCCGCCAGTTGAGGAAGGCGATGCGCACGCGTGCACGGTATCCGGCCCCCTGCCTGAGGTACCGTCGCCGGGTGTCGGCGACCGTGGGTCCGGGGAGGCAGGACGCCTTCCGCGCGACGTTCGCGAGGTCCGCGCGGCTCTTCCGGGCCTTCCTCGCCGAGCAGACGGATCCCGATCTCTTCTACGGGCAGCTCGCCGAGGACTCCGCCGCCCAGGTCGACCACTGGCATCCGCTGGGCGGGGCCCTCATGCTCGATGTCGGAGGGGGTCCGGGCTACTTCGCGCGGGCCTTCGAGGCCCGCGGGGCGACGTACGTCTCCGTGGATGCCGACGCGGGGGAGATGAGGCTGCACGGCCGTGAACCAGGCCCGCGCACCGTCCTGGCCAGCGGAACGGCCCTCCCGTTCGCCGACGGGTCCTTCGACGTCGCCTACTCCTCCAACGTCCTCGAGCACGTCGCGGACCCGTGGCGGATGGCGGACGAGATGGTGCGGGTGACGCGCCCCGGTGGCACGATCGCCTGCTCCTACACGCTGTGGTGGGGGCCCTGGGGCGGGCATGAGACATCGCCGTGGCACGTGCTCGGGGGACATCGAGCGGCGCGCCGGTACGCGCAGCGCCACGGCCACCCGCCCAAGAACGTGTTCGGCGAGAGCCTCTTCCCCATCACCGCGCAGGCGGGCATCCGGTGGGCGAGCAGGCAGCCGCTCGCTCGGCTGGAGGCCGTCGTGCCGCGCTACCTCCCGCGGCCGCTGGCCTGGGTGTCGCGCGTGCCCGGGCTGCGGGAGGCGGCCTGCTGGAACGTCGTGCTCGTGCTCCAGCGGAGGAGCCCGGCGCCATGACCGCGGTCATCGAGTCGGGGCCGCGGGCGGACGGCGGGAGCCCCAACGGCCCCTCCGCCTCGCCGTCAGCGGACCGCGTGATCCACCGGCTGCGCCTCGTCGCGGTCTGCGCAGCGCTCAGCGCTCTGGCGTTCATCCAGGACCCGGGCCGCATCGCCGCGGACACGAAGCTCGACCTTGCCGTGGATCCGTCCGGCTTCCTGGCCCGTGCCCTGACCCTGTGGGAGCCGCTCGGATTCTTCGGCCAGCTGCAGAACCAGGCATACGGCTATCTGTTCCCGATGGGGCCGTTCTACGCCGCGGCCGATGCGGTCGGTGTGCCGGCCTGGGTCGCCCAGCGCCTGTGGTGGTCGCTGCTCCTCTGCACGGCGTTCCTCGGCGTCGTGCGCCTGTCTCGCTACCTCGGCGTCGGGTCCCCGACCGCCCGCATCGTCGCCGGCCTGTCCTATGCGCTGGCACCGCGCATGGTCACCGAGCTCGGTGTCCTCTCCGTCGAGGTCCTGCCCTTCGCCCTGGCCCCGTGGGTCATCGTCCCGCTCGCCGCGGCGGGCGAGGGCCGTCTCGGCGCCCGCAGGGCGGCAGCGCTGTCCGGGCTCGCGGTCCTCGCGTGCGGGGGCGTCAACGCGGTGGCGACGTTCGCCGTCCTTCCGCTGGCGGCCTGGTGGATCGTCACCCGCTTCGGGGGCTCGGCGCGGTGGCGCCTGCTGGGGTGGTGGGCCCTGGCCGTGGTGCTGGCGACCGCCTGGTGGCTGGCTCCCCTCGTCGTCCTCGGCCGGTACTCGCCGCCCTTCCTGGACTGGATCGAGTCGTCGTCCGTCACGACGCTCGTCACCTCGCCGGATGTCGTGCTGCGCGGGTCGTCGCAGTGGGTGGCCTATGTCGCCGACGGAGGCGGGCCGGTGTGGCCGGCGGGGTGGCAGATCATCTCGAGCCCCCTGGTCATCGTGGCGACGTCACTCGTCGCGGCGGCCGGCCTGGCCGGCCTGAGCCTGCGGCGCACGGCGTTCCGGCCCTTCCTCGTCGGCGGCGTGCTCGCGGGCCTGGTCCTCGTGTCGGCGGGCCACGTCGGGCCCGTGACGGGATTCGGGGCCGAGGAGGTGCGCGCGGCTCTCGACGGGGCGCTGGCACCGCTGCGCAACACGCACAAGTTCGATGTGCTGCTGCGCCTGCCGCTCGCCATCGGCGTGGGCTGGGCAGTCCAGGCGCTGCTGTCGGCCCGGGGGAGACCCGACGCGCGCCGGCCCCTGGCCGCGGTCGCCGTCGCGGGGCTGGCGGTCGCGGTGGCGGTGGGCGCATGGCCGGCCCTCACCGGTTCCCTGACCCGCGATCGGTCCTTCGCCGGCATCCCCGGCTACTGGTCCGAGACCGCGGCCTGGCTGGCGGACCAGGAGCCCGGCGGGCGGGCCCTGCTCGTGCCCGGCGCCTCCTTCGGGGTCTACTCCTGGGGTCGTACCCAGGACGAGCCGCTGCAGCCCCTCGCCACGACTCCGTGGGCGGTGCGCGACGCCGTCCCGCTCTCCAGTGCCGGCAACATCCGCTGGCTCGATGCCGTGCAGGAGCGTCTCAACTCCGGTCGCGGATCTCCGGGCCTCGCCGACGCGCTGGCGCGCGCGGGGGTCCGCTATGTCGTCGTGCGCAACGACATCGACCGTCGCCGCGCGGACAGCCCGCGCGGATCCCTCATCCGGCAGGCGCTGGTGCGCTCCGGGGGCTTCACGCCGGTCGCCGGCTTCGGGCCGATCCTGCCGCCGTATCGCACGGAGACCACCGTCGTCGATGCCGGCCTGCAGGACCCCTCGGTCGCCGTCGAGGTCTGGCGCGACGAGAGCCCCTACGCCCCGGCCGACCCGCGCGTGGCCGTCCGCGAGCTGTCCTCGGGGATCGTGGCGAGCGGGGCCGCGGAGGGCGTCGTCGACCTCGCCGACGCGGGCGTCCTGGGGGCGCGCGCCGTCGTCGTGGCGGGGGACGACGCGCCCCTCGCGTCCCTCCCGCTCCCGCAGGCCGTCACGGACTCCTACCGGCGCACCGAGGTGAATGTCGGCCGGGCGTGGAACAACCGCTCGCAGACGCTGACGGCCGAGGATCCCTTCGTCCAGGATCGCCGCGTGAGCGACTACCTGCCCCTGGACCCGGAGGGTCGCCAGTCGACCGCTGCCTTCTCCGGTGGGCGGGTGAGGGCGTCCTCGAGCGGCAGCGACGCGGACTCCCTGCGAGGCCGCTCTCCGGCGGCGCAGCCGTGGGCGGCGGTGGACGGGGATCCGCAGACCGCCTGGATCTCCGGCGACCTCGCGCCGGGAGTGGGGCAGTGGTGGGAGGCGGACCTCGAGGAGCCCTTCGAGGCCGCGTCCCTCCTCGTACGCTTCGTCGTCGGCGATGCCGCCGGGACGCCTCCCGCCGCCGTGACCGTCACGACGGACACGGGCGAGCGCACGGTCGAGGTGCGCGCCACCGACGGTCCCCAGACCATCCCTCTGCCCCCCGGCCCGACGCGCACGCTGAGGCTCACCCTGGCGGCGGTCTCGGACGGCGGTGACCCCGACCCGCGTGATCTCGGCGAGGGGTTCGGGATCCGGGAGGTGGAGCTGCCGGCCGGCGCCGTCGTGCGGCGGCAGGTCCGGGTCCCGGGTGTCGCAGACGGGGGGCCCATCGTGCTCACCGAGCGCAAGGGCGCGCGGGCGGGATGCGCGATCGTGGACGCCCAGATCGCCTGCGACGCTGCCCTGTCGAGCGCCGGCGAGGAGCAGACCGGGATCCGGCGGGTCGTCACGGTCGACAGCGCCGGGGCCTACCGGGTGCGCATCGAGGTGAGGCCGCGCCCCAGCCCGGGCCTGGACGACCTCCTGCGCCCGCTCCCGGAAGACGCCGTGGTGGCGGAGGCCACGAGCGTGCAAGTGTCGGACCCCGCGGTCCGGGCGCAGGCGGCGGTGGACGGATCGCTGGAGACCGCCTGGGTTGCCTCGCCGCTGGAGCCGCGCCCCGAACTCTCCCTGAGCTGGCGCGAGCCCACGCGCGTCTCCGGGGTCCAGCTCATCACCCGTCCGAGCCTGCCCACCTCCCGGCCGCTGCGGGTCACCGCCACGGTCGACGGCGTCCAGACCACGGGAGTGGTGACGTCGGCCGGAGTGCTCCGATTCCCCCCGCGTCAGGCGCGCGAGGTGACGCTGCGGTTCGACAACCAGTCCACGGTGCGGACCCTGGACCCCCTCACGGGCTCCTACGCGCCCATGCCCCTGGGCATCACCGAGGTGAGGGTCCTGGGGGACCGGGACCTTCCGGCCGGGCCCCGCCCCACCGATGAGGCCGTGGTCCCGTGCGGGTTCGGGCCCGCCCTGTCGGTCGACGGGACGGTGCTCACCCGCACCGAGGTCTCGGCCACGGTGGGCGACGTCCTCACCGACGCGCTCGTCCAGGCCCGGCCCTGCGAGGGTCGGGTGATCCGCCTCGAGCCCGGCACGCACGCGATCGACGCCCTGTCGACCGCGGAGTACGCCGTCGAGCGCGTCGTCCTGGAGCCCCTGGACGAGCCCGCGCTGCCCCTCTCGGTCATGTCGCCCGAGGTGCTGCGATGGGACGCGACCCAGCGCCAGGTTGAGGTCCCCCCGGGGGCGCAGCCCCGCCTGCTCGAGACCTCGGAGAACGCCAACACGGGGTGGCAGGCGAGCATCGACGGCGAGCCGCTCGTCCCTGCCCGCGTCGACGGCTGGCGGCAGGGGTGGGTGCTTCCGGCGGGCGCCGGCGGGACCGTCACGCTGACGTTCGCTCCGCAGCGCGCCTACGCCGCCGGGCTGGCGGGGGGCGCCGCCGGTGTCCTCGCACTGCTCGTCCTCGCGGCGTGGCCTGGCCGGGGTCGCGGGTCCCTCGTCCTCGATGCCGCCTCGGATCGCGGTGCGAGGACGACGACGTCTCGCGCGGGACGTGCGGCCCTGGCGGTCGGCGCCGTCGTGGCGGCCGCAGCCGTCGCAGGCGTGTGGGGTCTGCTCGCCGCGGGGTGGGCGGCCGGGGTGTGCCTCGTTGTCCCGCGCTGGTGGGTCGCCGCTGGCGCGGCGGCCGTCTCGGGTGCCCTCGCCGCCGCGGCTCCGTGGCCCGGGCGCCTGGATGCCCCGGCGGCCCTCCTCGCCGCGAGCGCGGTGCTCGCGGTCGCGGCCGTCACCGCGACGGCGATGACGGAGAGGGCTGCGGGGTCGTCGGGGTAGGTGGAGGCACCGGCCTCGGCGTCGACCGATGGGTCAGGCGCTGGAGAGGCCGCTCGATGCCGAACCACGAGGCGCTCGCCACCGCGATCGATGCCAGGACGGTGAGCGGCCACAGGATCCAGAAGCCGCCGGTGAACGGCGCGATCCCCAGGCCCGAGGAGAGGAGCCTGAGGAGCACGAGGTGCCAGAGGAACACCCCGTAGGAGATGACGCCCAGGAAGACGACGAGCGGGTACGTGAGGGTGCGCGCCCATGCGGAATCGGACCCCTGGCGGCCGAGGAACCCCGGGAGGAGCGCGAACGCCGCGATGGCGCCGTACAGCAGGTGCTTGGCGACGAGCGTCCACGGCTCGGCCGCGACGAAGGTCAGCGGGCCGGCGATGGGCGTCGCCGCGATGACGAAGAGCGATCCGGCGATGATGAGGCAGGAGCCGGTCGACCGGGCGACGTCGCGCACCCCCAGCATCCACCGGGGGGGTGCGTCGAGGCCGAGGCGCACCTGGATGATCGCCGCGGTCATGCCCAGGGCGAACCAGTCCAGGAAGCCGGGGAGCCAGTAGCCGGTGTTGGTCTCGGTGCCCAGCCCCCCGGTCACCCGCACGATCGTGAAGGCCCAGGAGGCCAGCACGACCGCCGCGAGCACCGCGAGCTGCCACCGCGCACTGCGGGAGGGGTCGCCGCGGAACCTCCGGCCCGCGATCCACGCGAAGACCGGCAGCAGGGCGTAGAAGGAGATCTCCGTCGCCAGGCTCCAGGTCTGAGTCAGCCCCTCGAGGGTGAACCCGGGCAGGTAGATGTGCAGCAGACCGAGGTGCACCGGCCATGCCTGCCACGACACCGGCTGGATCTCGGGGAGCAGGAGCAGGGTGAACGCGACCATGACCCAGTAGGCGGGGAGGATCCGGGCCGCGCGGCGCACCGCGTAGGTGCCGAGGCGGGGGGAGGCGCCGGCGGTCATCGCCGACCGGGCCCAGGGCCGGTACAGCAGGAAGCCGGACAGCAGGAAGAACAGGGTCACCCCGATGTCCATGCGCCCCATGAGGGGGCCGACCGCGGGGAGGAAGATGGCGCCGGTGTTGAACGCGACGTGCGTCGTGAGCACCATGAAGGCCGCCATCGCGCGGTAGCCGTCCAGGAGCGGGAAGGCTCCTGCGCCCCGTTCGGCCACCCGTGCCCTCCCTCGCCCGCGCTCCCCGCCCGATGCCGTGTCGTGGCGCTTCGCCCCCACGGGGGCCCAGTATCCGCTACCGTTCCCTCACCTGAGTCTGCCCTGGAGGTGTCATGAAGCGCGCGATCGGCCTCATCCTGGTCGGCCTGGGGGTCTTCCTCCTGGTCCTCGCAGCGCTGCTGCGCTTCACCGTCGTGCCCGCCGTGGCCAAGGCGCCCCTGTCGCCGGGCGAGGGCACCAACGGGGTCACCCAGACAGACCAGAGCGGCGTTGCGGCCAAGCTCTTCGATCCGGCCACGCTCACCGAGCGCACCGACGTGCCGCTCACGGTGACGCGGTTCACCCGCGGCGACGTCCCCGCCAGCCAGACCGAGGAGGCCAAGTCGCAGGACCTCGCGGTCTACGACACCTTCCAGCGCGTGGAGGACAACGCCGGAGTCGTGGTGCTCGCCGGCACCGCGAGGTTCGCCTTCAACCGCGTGACCTCGCAGATGGTGAACTGCTGCGGAGCCAACCTTGACGGGGAGAACGTCGACATGAGCGGCATCGTGCCGCTGAAGTTCCCGATGTTCACGCAGCAGCAGACGTATCCGTTCTTCGACTCGTCCCTCAACGAGGCCGTGGATGCCGTGTTCCAGGGGACCGAGGAGGTCGAGGGGCTGCCCACCTACAAGTTCCTCGTCACCGTCGAGCCGACCCAGACGGGCACCATCGAGGTGCCCGGGGACCTCGTCGGGTCGCCGCTGCCCAGCTTCGTGGCCCCCCTCTACTACAGCAACATCCTCACCCTGTGGGTCGAACCCACGACGGGCGCGATCGTCAAGGGCACCAGCGACCAGCTGCAGACCCTGCGGGGACCCGACGGCACGGACAAGGTGACCGTCCTCGACGCGATCATCGGGACCGATCCCGCTCAGATCACCGAGGGCGTCGACGAGATCAAGCAGCTCTCGGGCCTCATCAACCTGCTCAACACCACGGCCCCGCTCGTCGGCGCGATCCTCGGCATCATCCTGCTCGTCATCGGGATCGTGCTGCTCGCCGGCGGTCGCCAGCAGCGCGGCTCGCACTCCTCGGGGTACAAGACCACGAGCTCCTAGCGTGAGGGCCCTCGTGGGCGTGCGCTAGGGTGAGAGGCCGCATCGGGCCTGCACTCTCCCAGACGTAGGGGA
>JBJTJS010000157.1:0-2749 GCA_046096085.1 bacterium | reverse complement strand
GCCCCAGCGATTCCCGCTGTCCACGAAGTTCCCGGCCAAAGGCCTCTCGGTCGAAGTAGCGATTCACATGCGGCGGATAGCCGGATGTCCTCACCATGTGATCAGCATAATGATCACATGGTGCCTGTCAACGGGCGTGGGCGCTGGCAGGTGCGGCTCCCTGGGGAAGCGTCGCGGGAGTCCACGGGGGTCCTCGCCACGCGTGGTACCCCGCGGCTCCTCACGGTCAGTGGCTGGAGCCCGCCTGCACCAGCTCGATGAGGACCCCGCCGCAGTCCTTGGGATGGGCGAAATTGACGCGCGAGCCCGCCGTCCCGGTCTTCGGGGCGTCGTACAGCATGCGCACCCCGGCCGCGCGCAGTCGATCGGCGGCCACCTCGACGTCGTCGACGCCGTACGCGATCTGCTGGATCCCGGGGCCGTTGCGCTCGAGGAAGCGCCCGATGGGGGAGTCGGGCGTGAGCGGCGCGAGGAGTTGGATGCACGAACCCGAGTCCCCGACGGCGAGCATGGCCTCCCGAACGCCCTGCTCCTCGTTGACCTCCTCATGCACAACTGCGAGCCCGAAGGTGCGCGCGTAGAAGGAGATCGCCTCGTCGAGGTCGGCGACGGCAATGCCCACGTGGTCGATCCTGGTGATGATCGGGCCGAGTGCGGCCTGAGGACTGCCCATGGTGCCTCCTCGCTATGGTGGCCCCATCGTGGCAAACGCACGACGCCTTGCCGTCCGGAGGTCCCATGTCCAACGTCATCGTCGCCGGAGCGCGCACCCCCATGGGGCGGCTCCTGGGCTCCCTGTCTAATTTTTCCGCCGCTGACCTCGGCGGCTTCGCCATCGCCGCGGCGCTGGAGCGCGCGGGAGTCGCCCCGAGCCAGGTCGACTACGTGATCATGGGCCAAGTGCTGCAGGCGGGCACCGGCCAGATCACCGCACGCCAGGCCGCGGTCAAGGCGGGCATCGGCATGGACGTGCCCGCACTCACGATTAACAAGGTGTGCCTCTCCGGGGTCGACGCGATCGCACTCGCCGATCAGCTCATCCGCGCCGGGGAGTTCGACATCGTCGTGGCCGGCGGCATGGAGTCGATGTCGAACGCGCCGCACCTGCTCAGGGGGTCGCGCGAGGGCGTGAAGTACGGCGACTGGACGATGATCGACTCGATGGCCTTCGACGGCCTCACCTGTGCCTTCGACCAGTGCGCGATGGGCGAGGCGACCGAGGGCTTCAACGCGCGCTACGGGCTGACCCGCGAGGACCAGGATGCGTTCTCGGCGCGATCGCACCAACGCGCGGCCGCAGCCGCGCAGGCGGGTGTCTTCGCGGGGGAGATCGTGCCGGTGGGCATCCCGCAGCGCAACGGCGATCCCGTGGTCTTCGAGCGCGACGAGGGCATCCGGCCGGAGACCACGGTCGAGTCGCTCGGGGCCCTGCGTCCGGCGTTCGCCAAGGACGGCACGCTCACGGCGGGCTCGGCCTCGCAGATCACCGACGGCGCGGCGGCGGCCAGGGGGATGCCCTCATCCTGTCGGTCCCGCAGGGGTAGAGGACGTGGCGGACTCCGACCTCGTTGCGCGGGTGCGGGCCGGGGACTCGCGCGCGACGGCGCGCCTGCTCTCCTGGGTCGAGGACGGCGCGCCGGGGCTCGGCGCGGCCATGGCCGACCTGGCCGCGAGGGGCTCGACGGCGCACGTCATCGGGGTCACCGGGGCGCCCGGGGTCGGCAAGTCCACGCTGACGTCCGCGCTCGTCAGGGAGGACCGCGGACGCGGCTGTCGCGTGGGCGTGCTCGCCGTGGATCCCTCGTCGCCGTTCTCGGGCGGTGCGCTGCTCGGCGATCGCATCCGCATGCAGGAGCACTCGACCGACCCGGGGGTGTTCATCCGCTCGATGGCCTCGCGCGGTCACCTCGGCGGGATCGCCGCGGCCACCCCGCAGGCCGTTCGGGTCCTCGAGGCGGCCGGCTACGACGTCGTCCTCGTCGAGACCGTCGGCGTCGGGCAGTCCGAGGTCGACGTTGCCGCCACCGCGGACTCCACGATCGTCGTGCTCGCGCCCGGCATGGGCGACGGGATCCAGGCGGCCAAGGCCGGGATCCTCGAGGTCGGCGACGTCCTGTGCGTCAACAAGGCCGACCGCGACGGCGCGGAGGCCACGGCGCGGGAGATCCGCCAGATGGTCGCCATGGCCCCGCATGCGAACGGCGCCTGGATTCCCGCGGTGGTCCTTTCCGTGGCGTCGCGCGGCGAGATCGAGGCCCTGGTCGCGGCCCTCGACCAGCGGGAGGCGTGGCTGGCCGACGCGGGCCACCTGCGCGATCGCCGGCGCCGCCGCGCGGCCGAGGAGATCCTCGCGATCGCCCTCGGCCAGGTGCGCCGGAGGCTCGCGGCCACCGAAGGCGCCGCCCTGGACTCCCTCGCGGGGCGCGTCGCGGACGGCACCCTCGACCCCTTCACCGCCGCCGCGGAGTTGCTGGAGGTGCCGGAGTCGCTCCGGTGAGGCGGGCCCGGCTGAGACGATGCGGTCGCCCCGGGTCGACTCGGGGAGTGACAGGATGACCCCATGAGCAGCCCTTCCGTACCGCCCCTGCGCGGCGCCGTGGACCTGGGCGCTCTGGCCAGCCAGCGCGAGGCCGAGCAGCGCCGCGAGTCGGCAATGTCGGCAGCGCCCGCCGGCGTCGTCGTCGACGTCACGGAGGAGACGTTCCCCGCCGAGGTGCTCGAGCGCAGCCAGAGCGTGCCGGTCGTCCTC
>JBJTJS010000156.1:0-5150 GCA_046096085.1 bacterium | reverse complement strand
GTACCATTGGCACTCAAGGGTGAGGAGTGCCAGTCCCGCCCGTGGACCGCCCGCCGCCGGGTGGTCCCCCCGTGGCGAGGAGGTGCGCATGTTGGAGGACCGGCGACTCGCCGTCCTGCGCGCGATCGTCGAGGACTACGTCTCCACGCACGAGCCGGTGGGCAGCAAGGCCCTCGTCGAGCGACACAGGCTCGGGGTCTCGTCGGCCACCGTCCGCAACGACATGGCGGCCCTCGAGGAGGAGGGCTACATCGCTCAGCCGCACACGAGTGCCGGGCGGATCCCCACCGACCTGGGGTATCGCGCCTTCGTCGATCGGCTCTCGGGCGTCAAGCCGATGTCCTCCGCCGAGCGTCGGGCGATCTCGAGTTTCCTTGCGGGCGCGGTCGATCTCGACGACGTGATGTCACGCAGCGTGCGTCTTCTCGCCCAGATCACCCGCCAGGTGGCCCTCGTGCAGTACCCCTCGCTGGTACAGTCGGCGATCCTGCACCTGGAGATCGTGCGGCTGGCAGAGACGCGTGCCCTGCTCGTTCTCATCGCGGACACCGGTCGGGTCGAGCAGCGCGTCGTCGATCTCCCGGTCGCGGTCGGCGACGACGACATCGGGCGCATCCGCTCCCGGCTTCTCGCGGCCGCCGCGGGAGTGACATGCTCCGACCTCGGCCCCGCGCTGGAGAACGGCGCCGCGGAGTTCGAGCCCGCGGTGCGCCCCTCGGTGGCAGCGATCGTCGCCACGCTCCTCGAGACCACGCTCGACTCCGAGGAGCAGCGCATCGTGCTCGGCGGAACCGCCAACCTGGCCCGCTTCCGCGACGTCTTCTCGGCCAACCTCGAGCCGGTGCTCGAGGCCCTCGAGGAGCAGGTCGTGCTGCTGCGCCTGCTGGGCGAGGTGTCCACCGCACCCGAGGTGACGGTCATGATCGGCCACGAGAACCCCGTGGAGGACCTGCAGGGGACGAGCCTGGTGGGCACCGGCTACGGTCGTGGCGAGGCCCTGGTCGCGGGGGTCGGCATCGTGGGACCCACCCGTATGGACTACCCGGGAGCGATGGCGGCGGTGAGCGCGGTGGCGCAGTACCTCGGCCGCATCCTCGACGAGAACTGACGGCCGATCGATGACGAGCAGCACAGGCGGTTCCCCCGAAGTGATGATCCCCCTCGAAGCGACGCGGTGACGACGAACGGACCATGGTGACCACGGACTACTACGCCCTCCTCGGCGTCGCGCGCGACGCCGCCCCCGAGGACATCAAGCGCGCCTACCGCAAGCTTGCCCGCGAACTCCACCCGGACGTGAACCAGGACCCGGGCAGCCAGGAGCGCTTCAAGGAGGTCACCGCGGCCTACGAGGTTCTCAGCGACCCGGAGAAGCGGCAGATGTACGACCTCGGCGGGGATCCATTCCACGCGGGCGGGGGATTCGGGTCCGCCTTCGACTTCGGCGATCTCATGGACGCGTTCTTCGGCGGGGGAGGCCAACGTCGCGGCCCCCGACCGCGCATGGAGCGCGGGCAGGATGCCCTGATCCGCATGGGCGTCGACCTGCCGGAGGCGATGTTCGGCACGTCGCGCGACATCCAGGTCGACACCGCGATCCTGTGCCAGGCCTGCTCGGGTGCGGGCACCGCGCCGGGCACCCAGCCGGCGACGTGCGCGATGTGCAAGGGCCGGGGCGAGATCCAGAGCGTGCAGAGGTCCTTCCTCGGTCAGGTGATGACCGCTCGGCCGTGCCCGCAGTGCCGTGGCTTCGGCACCACCATCCCGCATCCGTGCGTGGAGTGCTCCGGCGAGGGACGCGTGCGCACTCGCACCACGCTCACGGTGTCCATTCCCGCGGGGGTCGACACGGGCACCCGGATCCAGCTGGCGGGCCAGGGGGAGGTGGGCCCCGGCGGCGGCCCTCCCGGCGATCTCTACGTCGAGATCGTCCAGTCGCCCCACCCGGTCTTCGAGCGGCGCGGCGATGACCTGCACTGCTCGGTCCAGGTCCCGATGACCGCGGCGGCGCTGGGGTCGTCCATCGCCCTGGAGACCCTCGATGGCGCGGAGTCCCTGGAGATCAAGCGGGGGACCCAGCCCGGCGCCGTGCTGACCCTGCGGGCCAGGGGGGTGCCGCACCTGCGCGGCTCGGGACGCGGCGACCTCCACGTGCACCTTGACCTGCTGACCCCCACGCGGATGGACGACGATCAGGAGGCGCTGCTCCGGCAGCTCGCCCGCCTGCGCGGCGAGGAGGGCGTCGCGCTCGTCGTCGCCGAGCAGGAGGAGCCGGTCAACGGCGGCCTCTTCTCGCGGCTGCGCGATGCGTTCAGCGGCCGCAGCGCGGGCTGATCCGTCGCAGCAGGCTGATTCGGATGGGTGCCCCGGTCTTCCTCGTCGAGGATCCCGCGTCCCTGGCGGATGCCGCACCCGGGGACATCGTCCCCGTGACCGGGCCGGAGGGCCATCACGCATCGGCGGTCCTGCGCCTGCGAGACGGCGACGAGGTCGAGCTCGTGGACGGGCGCGGTCGACGCATCGGCGGCGTGGTGGCGCAGGCCTCGCGGGATCGCATCGACGTGCGAGCCACGCGCGTCGTCGACGAGCCGGAGCCGATGCCGCGCATCGTCGCCGTCCAGGCACTGGCCAAGGGGGACCGAGGCGAGTTGGCCGTGGAGCTGCTCACCGAGGTCGGGGCGGACGAGATCGTGCCCTGGGCCGCGCGCCGATGCGTGGCACGCTGGACGGGGGACCGGGAGCGCCGCGGCCTGGAGCGTTGGCGTGCATCGAGCCGGGCGGCGACCAAGCAGTCCCGCCGCGCCCGACTCCCCGTCATCGAGGGCGTGCGCGACACCGAGGGCATCGCCGCGCTGGTGGCGCAGGCGTCCCTCGCCATCCTCCTCGACGCCGAGGCGCCCGGAGGCATCGCCGCCGTCGCGGTCCCGGGGACGGGCGGGATCGTGGTCATCGTGGGCCCGGAGGGCGGCGTGGATCCCGAGGAGCGCGATCGACTGGTGGCGGCGGGCGCCCTCGCCGTGCGTCTCGGTCCGGGGATCCTGCGTACGTCGACCGCGGGCGCTGTGGCGTGCGGGATCCTGCTGGCCCGCACTCCGCGCTGGAGTGGCTGAGCGCCCTTCAGCGCGGGGCGCGACCGTGGCAGGATGCCGTGCGTGAGCGACTGCCTCTTCTGCGCCATCGCCGCGGGGGACATCCCGGCGGACGTCGTGGCCTCGACCGACCGCGTGCTGGCCTTCCGCGACATCCAGCCGCAGGCTCCCGTCCACGTCCTGCTCATCCCGCGCGCGCACTACGACGACGTGCCGTCGATCGCCGACGGCGATCCCGCCCTCGTGGCGGAGATCTACGCCTTGGCCGCGGACGTCGCCCGCGGCGAGGGGGTCGACGTCTCCGGTCACCGGCTCGTGGCCAACACCGGGGCCGACGGGGGGCAGAGCGTCCCCCATGCCCACGTGCACCTGCTGGGGGGGCGCTCCCTCGCCTGGCCGCCCGGCTGAGGCCCGGCCGCGCAACCCGGGCGCGCTACCATCGACTCGCCGCGGCACCTCGCCGTCGGCCTTGAGGAAGGGCAGGTCCCGGCCGCGAGCGGCCACACCATGTCGACACCCGCTCAATCGCAGGCGACGATCATCGTCCCCGCCAGCACCCCGATGGTGACGCTCCTCGGCCCCGGGGACTCCTTCCTCCGCGTCATCGAGTCGTCGGTCCCCGAGGCCGACGTGCATGTGCGCGGCAACGAGATCCGCATCACCGGGACCGCGGAGGACGTCGGCCTCGTGGAGATGCTCGTCGCGGAGTTGCTCGACGTCCTGCGCACCGGTCAGGGCCTCACCACCGAGTCGGTCGAGCGCAGCATCTCGCTGCTGCGCAGCGGCACGCGTCCTGCCGAGGTGCTCTCCACCAACATCCTCAGTTCGCGCGGGCGCACCATCCGCGCGAAGTCGCTCAATCAGAAGCGCTACGTCGACGCCATCGATGTCAACACGATCACCTTCGGCATCGGTCCTGCGGGCACGGGCAAGACCTACCTCGCCGTCGCGAAGGCCGTGCAGGCGCTCCAGGCGAAGCGCGTGACGCGCATCATCCTCACGCGCCCGGCCGTCGAGGCAGGCGAGCGGCTGGGGTTCCTTCCCGGCACGCTCTCGGAGAAGATCGACCCCTACCTCCGGCCGCTCTACGACGCGCTCCACGACATGCTCGACCCCGACTCGATCCCGCGCCTCATCACCAGCGGCATGATCGAGATCGCGCCGCTCGCGTACATGCGCGGACGCACCCTGAACGACGCGTTCATCATCCTCGACGAGGCGCAGAACACCACGCCCGAGCAGATGAAGATGTTCCTCACCCGGCTGGGCTTCGGCAGCACCATCGTGGTCACCGGCGACGTCACGCAGATCGACCTGCCCACCGCAGCGCCCAGCGGTCTCCTCGTCGTCCAGGACATCCTGGCGGGGGTCGAGGACGTCGCCTTCTGCACCCTCACGTCCCAGGACGTCGTGCGTCACCGCCTCGTCGGGCGGATCGTCGAGGCCTACGGCAGGTACGACGCCGAGATGGCCGCGACCCTCAGGGCCGCGGCACCGCGTCGCCGGAAGTGACGTCCATGGCCATCGACGTCGTCGACGCCTCCGGCGAGAGCGGGCTCGACCACGATGCCCTGAGGTCCCAGGCGGCGGTCCTCCTGGAGCGCCTGCGCCTGTCGCCGGACACCGACGTGTCGATCGCGCTGGTCGACGAGGAGGAGATGGCGCGCCTGCACGTGACCTGGATGGACGAGCCGGGGCCGACCGACGTGCTCTCCTTCCCCATGGACGACCTGCGTCCGGGCGAGCCGGGGCAGCCGCTGGTCGCGGGGGTGCTCGGGGACGTCATCCTCTGCCCCACGGTCGCGGGCCGGCAGGCGGAGCACGCCGGGCACGCCCTGGACCGCGAGTGCGCGCTCCTCCTCACCCACGGCATGCTCCATCTCGTCGGCTATGACCACGCCGAGCCCGAGGAGCACGCGCGGATGTTCGCGCTCCAGGACGAACTCCTCGCCGCATGGTGGCAGGCGAGCGCCCCATGACCGGCGATCTCGGGCTCCTCGTCATCGCCCTGCTGCTGGTGCTCCTCGCCGGCGTTCTCGTCGGGTCGGAGACCGCGATCGC
>JBJTJS010000155.1:0-6185 GCA_046096085.1 bacterium | reverse complement strand
GGCGGTCAGGTAGTGGATCTCGTCGGTCACCACACCCTTGACCACCTTGCGGTAGGGCGTCTCGATGAAACCGAACGGGTTCACCCGCGCGTACACCGACAGCGACCCGATCAGTCCGACGTTGGGGCCTTCCGGGGTCTCGATGGGGCACATCCGGCCGTAGTGCGAGGGGTGCACGTCGCGCACCTCGAAGCCGGCCCGCTCGCGCGAGAGGCCGCCGGGGCCGAGCGCGGACAGTCGACGCTTGTGCGTGAGGCCGGCCAGCGGGTTGGTCTGGTCCATGAACTGCGACAGCTGCGAGGTGCCGAAGAACTCCTTGATGGACGCCACCACCGGACGGATGTTGATGAGGGTCTGCGGCGTGATGGCCTCGACGTCCTGCGTCGTCATCCGCTCGCGGACCACGCGCTCCATGCGCGACAGGCCCGTGCGGATCTGGTTCTGGATCAGCTCGCCCACGGTGCGCAGGCGACGATTGCCGAAGTGGTCGATGTCATCGGTCTCGATCTGGATCTCCCCGCGGGGGCTCTCCGCGACCGTCTCGCCCGCATGAAGGCGCGCGAGGTACTCGATCGTGGCCGCGATGTCCTCCTTCGTGAGGACGCTCTGGCCGAGGGGCTGCTCGAGGCCGAGCTTCTTGTTGACCTTGTAGCGCCCGACCTTGGCCAGGTCGTACCGCTTGGGGTTGAAGTAGAAGTTGTCGAGGAGCGAGCGGGCGTTCTCCACCGTGGGGGGCTCGCCCGGGCGCAGCTTGCGGTACATGTCGAGCAGGGCCTCGTCCTCGGTGTTGACGTGGTCCTTCTCGAGAGTCTGCATGATGGAGTCGAACTCCCCGAAGCGCTCCCGGATCTCCTCCTCGGTCCAGCCGAGGGACTTGAGGAACACCGTCACGGGCTGCTTGCGCTTGCGGTCCACGCGGACCCCGACGAGGTCCTTCTTGTCGATCTCGAACTCCAGCCACGCGCCACGACTGGGGATGATCTTGGCGACGAAGACGTCCTTGTCGCTGGTCTTGTCGGCGGTGCGCTCGAAGTAGACGCCCGGGGACCGCACGAGCTGCGACACCACGACGCGCTCGGTGCCGTTGATGATGAAGGTGCCCTTGTCCGTCATGAGCGGGAACTCGCCCATGAACACGGTCTGGGACTTGATCTCGCCGGTCTCGTTGTTCATGAACTCGGCGGTCACGAAGAGGGGGGCGGCGTACGTGAAGTCCTTCTCCGTGCACTCGTCGGCGGTGTACTTGGGGGGCTCGAATCGGTGGTCGCGGAAGGACAGCGACATGGTGCCGGAGAAGTCCTCGATGGGGCTGATCTCCTCGAAGATCTCCTCGAGCCCGGACGTGGCGGGGACGTCCCCGCGCCCGGAGGCCATGGCCTGGGCGACCCGCTCCTGCCACCGCGCGTTGCCCAGCAGCCAGTCGAAGCTGGCGGTCTGGAGGGCCAGCAGGTCCGGGACTGAGAGGGGCTCGCGGATCTTGGCGAAGGAGGCTCGGTGGAGTTCGGGCGACAGGCGGGTGGTCTCGGAGGTGCTCGAGGGGGCCAAGAGGGGTCCTTCCACAGTGGCGTCCAAGGGCGCGCGACACCCCCGGTGTCAACCGGACGGAGGCAGCGCAAAGAGGCAGCATACCCTGAGGGCACGCCGCTGTCGACCCCCGGGGTCGGCTGGACCGGGCCCTCGAGTCGCCGGCCGGTCCTCCGCGGGGGCGACAGCCCCCTCGCGGGTCGGTCTCGGCGCTCCTCGGCCGGTCAGGCCTCCGACGGGCTGTGGACCCCGTCGGCACCCTGGGCGACTTCTCGCCCCCGGAGGTGGTGCGCGGGACGATCGTGGCCGCTTCCGGCGCCTGAGTCAAGCACCGTGACCGGAATGAGACCGGGTCCCCGAGGGGGGTCCGGGACCGGCGGGCCGGCCTGCGGGGACCCGGGCGCCCCTGGGGGACCCGGCTCGGTGGTCCGGGGACTGCGTGGGTGCTGGGACTACTTGACGGACACGGTGGCGCCGGCGCCCTCGAGGGCGGCCTTGGCCTTGTCCGCGGTCTCCTTGTTGACCTTCTCCAGCACCGGCTTGGGGGCGGCCTCGACCAGGTCCTTGGCCTCCTTGAGACCGAGGTTGGTGAGGGCGCGGACCTCCTTGAGGACCGGGATCTTGTTGTCGCCGGAGGCCTCGAGGATGACGTCGAACTCATCCTGCTCGGCCGCCGCGCCGCCCGCGTCGCCGCCTGCGGCAGCCGGAGCCGCCGCCGCCACCGCCACGGGGGCGGCCGCGGTGACCTCGAAGGTCTCCTCGAAGGCCTTCACGAACTCGGAGAGCTCGATGAGGGTCATCTCCTTGAACACGTCGAGCAGCTCGTCGGTGCTCATCTTCGCCATGTCGGCGTCCTTTCGTGTGCCGGCCGAGGGCCGGGGGTGCCCGCCGACCCGGCGGGCTGTGGGTGGGCCTCAGCCCTCGGATTCGGTGGTGGCCTGATCGTCGGTGCTCGGCGGGGCGGCGGGTTGGGCCGCTGCCTCGGGGGCCGCTGCCTCGGGCGAGTCGTGGTGGAGGAGGCCCTCGACCGCGTGCGCGACCGACTCCGCGGCGTGCTCGACCGCGGCGACGCCCTCCTCGACCGCCAGGTCGACCGCGGCAATGGCCTCGTCGACCGCATGGGCGACGGGGTTCTCCGCCTTGGCGGGGGCGGCCTCGCCGGCTCCCCCGATGACGGAGGGGTCGGCCTCGGCCTTGACGCGCAGGGCCTCGATCGTCCGGGCGGCCTGCGAGAGCGGCGCAGCGAACAGGGAGGCAGCCTGCGACATGGAGGCCTTCATCGCGCCGGCCAGCTTCGCGAGCAGGACCTCGCGGGACTCCAGGTCGGCGAGCTTCTTGACCTCGGCGGCATCGAGGATGCGGCCGTCCATGTAGGCGGCCTTGAGGATGAGGAGCGGGTTGTCCTTCGCGAAGTTCTTCAGGCCCTTGGCGCCCTCGACCGGATCGCCCTTGACGAAGGCGATCGCGCTAGGCCCGGTGAGGAGCTCCTCGAAGCCCTCCACGCCTGCCTCGCGGGCAGCGAGCTTGGTGAGGGTGTTCTTCACCACCGCGTAGGTGGCCACTCCCTGGAGGGAACGGCGCAACTGGCTGATCTGGGACACGGTGAGACCGCGGTACTCGGTCAGCACCGCCGCGTTCGACGTACGGAACTCCTCAGCGAGCTCGGCTACGGTCGCGGCCTTGTCGTCGCGCGGCATGCGCTCCTCCTGCTGCTCCTGGCCAGCGGTCCGGTACTCCGGACCCGCGCGCAGGCGCACCGCCGTGAGGCGGTCCAACCTGCGCAGGTCGCCCGATGCCGGGGCATCGGAACCTTCGGCCAGCCCGGGGGCTGGCGACCGGCGGTCTTGGGTCGAGATGAGAGTACGGGGCCGCACCCTCCAGGTCAAAACGGCCCAGCCCCCGGGCTCCGCCGAAGGAATCGACGTGGCCGCGTCCCGAGGGCCTCACGGCTCCAGGTACTTAGCCGCCCACCAGCCGCGGAAACACCGCCGAAAACGCGGCTCACCGGCGGCTAAGCGGCCAGAGACCTCAGGGCCTCAGGCGTCGCCGTCCTCCGACACGATGTTGCGGGTCACGTTGGTGTCCACGGGGACGCCGGGGCCCATCGTCGTGGAGAGCGTGGTCTTCTTGACGTAGCGGCCCTTCGCGGCCGACGGCTTGGCCCGCAGGATCTCGTCGAGCGCCGCGGCGTAGTTCTCCGCGAGCTGGACCTCGGTGAAGGACGCCTTGCCGATGGGGAAGTGCAGGTTGGAGTTCTTGTCGACGCGGAACTCGATCTTGCCGCCCTTGATGTCCTCCACCGCCTTGCCCACGTCCATGGTGACCGTGCCGGTCTTGGGGTTGGGCATGAGGCCGCGCGGGCCGAGGACCTTGCCGAGCCGGCCGACCTTGCCCATGAGATCGGGCGTAGCCACGGCGGCGTCGAAGTCGGTCCAGCCACCCGCCACGCGGTCGATGAGCTCGTCGCCGCCCACCTCGTCCGCGCCTGCCGCCCGGGCCTCCTCGGCCTTCTCACCCACGGCGAAGACGATGACGCGCGCCGTCTTGCCGGTGCCGTGCGGCAGGTTGACGGTGCCGCGGACCATCTGGTCGGCCTTGCGAGGGTCCACGCCCAGGCGCATCGCCACCTCGATGGTGGGGTCGAAGTTCGCCTTCGCGCCCTGCTTGACGACCTTGATGGCCGCCATCGGGGCGTAGAGGCGATCGGGCTCGATGAGCTCCATGGCCTGGCGGTATGCCTTGCTGCGCTTCATTGCTGCTCCTTTGCTGGCAGTTGTGGTCGGCGGGCCGCGCTGGCCCTCCCACGTGTCGACGTACGTCGACTCCGGCTGTTGCCGGAAGTTATCCGGAGACGGTCACGCCCATCTGGCGCGCCGTGCCCTCGATGATCTTCATCGCCGCATCGATGTCGTTGGCATTGAGGTCGGGCATCTTGGTCTCGGCGATCTCGCGGACCTGGGCGCGGGTGATGGAGCCCGCCACCTTGGGTGCGTTGCCTGAACCCTTCTCGATGCCCGCGGCCTTGAGGATCAGCCGCGACGCCGGGGGCGTCTTGAGGGTGAAGTCGAAGGACCGGTCCTCGTAGACGACGATCTCGACCGGGATGACCTGGCCCCGCTGGTTCTCCGTCGCCGCGTTGTAGGCCTTGCAGAAGTCCATGATGTTGACGCCGTGCTGGCCGAGGGCGGGACCCACCGGCGGTGCCGGGTTGGCCTGGCCGGCCTGGATCTGCAGCTTGATGAGGCCGGCGATCTTCTTCTTCGGGGGCATGTCAGGTCCTCGTGTCCATTCGGGCGATCGGTGGTGTCTTGGGCTAGTTCTTCTGGATCTGGCTGAAGGCGAGCTCCACGGGTGTCTCACGGCCGAAGATCTCGACGAGGCCGGTGACCTTCTGGGCCTCGATGTTGATCTCCGACACGGTGGCGTGCAGCGTGGCGAACGGGCCGTCGACGACGGTCACCGAGTCGCCCACGGAGAAGTCCACGACGCGCACCTCGGCGGCAGCAACCCCCGCTCCCGCGGCGACGGCGACCCCGGCCTTGCGCTCGGGAGCGGGCGCCAGGATCGCCACGACCTCGTCCAGGGAGAGCGGTGCCGGCTGGTGGCCGTGCCCCACGAACCCGGTGACGCCGGGGGTGTGGCGGACGGCGCCCCAGGACTCGTCGGTGAGTTCCATGCGGACCAGGACGTAGCCGGGGAACTTGGTGCGGCGTACGAACTTGCGCTGGCCCTGCTTGATCTCGGTGACCTCTTCCATGGGCACCTCGACCTGGAAGATGTAGTCCTCCATGTTGAGGGAGGAGATGCGCGTCTCGATGTTGGACTTGACGCGATTCTCGTAACCCGCGTAGGAGTGCACGACGAACCAGTCGCCCGCGGCCATGCGCATCTGCTCGCGGAAGGCCTCGACCGGGTCCTCCTCGGCCTCCTCCTCAGAGACCTCCGCGACGACGGCCTCCTCGACGACCACGGCTTCCTCGACGACCACGGCCTCGCCGGTGGATTCGTCGACTGCCACCTCGACGATGTCGATCTCCTCGACCGAGACCGGCTCGCGTCCCTCGAGGGGGACCGGCTCGACCTCCACGAGCGTCACGGGAGTGGTCTCGACCGACTCCAACTCGACGGCCTCGTCGCCGGTCTCGCCTGCGACCTCGGCCTCGGCCTCGGCGGCCGCGAAGGCCTCGGCCCACGCCTGGTCGACGGCGCTCCCGGGACTGGCGGCCCGGGCATCGTCCGGGGCGGCGTCCCCGTCGGGAGTCTGGTCGGTCAGGGGTACTGGGCTCCTTGTCGCGCGCTCAGCCGAAGATGGCGAGCACTCCCCGGGTGAAGACGAAGTCCATGGCGGCGACGATGGCCGCCATGATGGTCACGAACACGATCACCACGATCGTGTAGGTGACGAGTTCCTTGCGCGTGGGCCAGATGACCTTGCGGAGTTCGGCGACCACCTGGCGGATGAACAGCGCCATCCGGGCGAAGATGGATGCCTTCGCCTCGCTGTGGGCCTCGCTCACCGGGTGTGCCTTCCGTCGTGGTCCGTCGTGCCGCTCGTGCCTGGTGCCCTCGCGGCGGTGGTGCGGTGGAGCAGGGCCGGTGGGACTCGAACCCCCAACCACCGGTTTTGGAGACCGGGACTCTCCCCATTGAGCTTCGGCCCT
>JBJTJS010000154.1:0-4310 GCA_046096085.1 bacterium | reverse complement strand
GACCGCGTCGACGACGAGTCCCTCCCGGGCCATGACCGGGCGGATGTCAACCCCGACGTTCGACAGGATCGCGGTCGCCATCCCCCGGCGGCGAAGCTCCGACAGGACGCCGGGCGCCTCGTCGTACGCACGCCACAGGTCGAGCATGACGTCGTAGAGGGCATGTCTCAGGTCGTCCGTGACGTGACCGTCCATGACGCCGTGGACCACCTCGCGGTGGTTCGCCGCGGACAGGTCGCGCCCGCTTCCGGGGTCGATCTCGCGAGCGTGGACCCAGATGTCATCCAGTCTCCGCGTCACGGTCTCGCGGTCCCGCTCGTCCAACACCAGCCCTGCGCCGGCCCTCGCCACGGCCCTGTCGAGCCACTCGTCGGCATCGCCCTGGTCGACCAGGGTGGCGTGGAAGTCGAAGATGACCGCGCGGATCGGGATCACGGAGCACGCCCGAGGAGCTCGGTCCAGCGGGCGTCGAGGTCCGCCGGGCCGTCGAGGAAGCGCACCGCCTTGGTGCGGGACGTGTGACCCGTCGCGAGCTCCACCCCCGTCGGCCGTACCCCCACCGCCCGGGCGAGAGCGCGCAGCACCGCATCGTTGGCCCGCCCGTCGATCGCCGGCTCCGTGACCGCCACCACGAGCGCAGGCGGCTGCCCGTAGGAGCCGCCGACGCGCGTCCGCGAGGCGCCGGGCTTCACGCGGACGGAGTACGTCGTCACGCGGGATTCGGCTCGGCGAGCTCGACCAGGACGATGCCGTCGCGCACCGCCACGATGGCGTCGTCGCCAAGCGAGGACAGGAAGGTGCCCGGCTCCTGATCGGAGGCGGCGTGGGAGACGACGCTCATCGCGCTGACCCGACGCCGTCCCGCCGGCGTGGGACCCGTGATCGCCACCCCGCCGAAGTCGCACGCGGTCCACCGGCACATGAGATCGCGCGGCGTGAGGTCCCAGTCGAGTTCGCCGTCGGCGGGGGTGAACAAAGGGAGCACGTCGAAGTCGCCCTCCGGCTGCGGTTCGCCGGGCTCCCCTGCGACGGCCCGCGCGACAGCCGCGTCGAGGGTGTCCGGGATGACCGAGGCGAAGATCTCGCGGAGCCGCGCCGGGGACAGGGTGCCGTCCACCGAGACCGGCGTGACCGCCATGACATTGCCGGTGTCGAAGCCCGGCGCGATGCGGTGGACGGTGACATCGATCTCGGCATCGCCGCGGTAGACCGCCCACTGGGGATTGGGACCGCGGTACTCCGGCAGGCGGCCGGGGTGGACGTTGAGGGACGCGACCCGAGCGGCGCCGATGGTGCGTTCGTCCAGCAGGTGGGGGTAGGTGAAGCACACGAGCAGGTCGGGCTGCGCTGCCTCCACGACGTGGGCCACGTCCCCGGGGTGCCGCGCGACGACGGACGTGACGTCGAACGGCACCTGCTCGAGGACCGACTTCCAACCTTCCGATCGCAGGCTGGGCCGCCCCTTCGTGGTCTCGACCAGCACCACCTCGTCACCGCGGCGCTCGACCCAGCCGAGGAGGATCTCGGCGGCGACGGGTCGCCAGCACACGAGAGCGATGCGCACGTCCCTACTCTGCCCGATGCCGCCGCCCGATGAAGCCGACCCCCGCCGGTAGGCTTCGCAGTCGGTCCCGATCCCCGCGGAGGTAGTCCATGTACCGCCAGGTCCCGGCGCACGTCGACCTGCCGGAGATGGAACGCGGCATCCTCGAGCTGTGGGCCGACGAGGACGTCTTCCACCGCAGCCTGGCCGCCTCCGAGGGTCGCCCCCTGTGGGCCTTCAATGAGGGCCCGCCCACCGCCAACGGGACCCCCGGGACCCACCACATCGAGGCCCGCGCGTTCAAGGACATCTTCCCGCGCTACCGCACCATGAAGGGCTACCACGTCCCCCGCAAGGCCGGCTGGGACTGCCACGGGCTGCCCGTGGAACTCGCGGTGGAGAAGGAGCTCGGCTTCTCGGGCAAGCGGGAGATCGAGGAGTACGGCATCGCCGAGTTCAACGCCCGGTGCCGCGAGTCGGTCGTGCGGCATGTCGACGAGTTCGACCAGATGACCCGTCGCATGGGCTTCTGGGTGGACATGGACGACGCCTACTGGACCATGGACCCGCGGTACATCGAGAGCGTCTGGTGGTCCCTCCAGCAGATCTTCGACAAGGGACTGCTCGTCCAGGACTACCGCGTCACGCCGTACTGCCCGCGGTGCGGCACCGGGCTGTCCGACCATGAGCTCGCCCAGGGCTACGAGACGGTCGTGGACCCCTCGGTCTACGTGCGCTTCCCGGTCGCCGGGGGCCCGCTCGCCGATCGCTACCCGGGCCTCGCGCTCCTGGTGTGGACGACGACTCCCTGGACCCTGGTGTCCAACACCGCCGTCGCCGTCAATCCGGCTGCCACCTACGTCGTCGCGCGAGCGGCCGACGGGGAGGTGCTAGTCGTGGCGGAGGACCTCGTCGAAGGCCTGCTCGGGACGGAGGCGGAGATCCTCGAGCGGATCCCCGGCACCGAGCTCGAGCGCACCTCCTACCGTCGCCCGTTCGACCTGGTCGAGATCCCCGACGCGCACTACGTCGTCCTCGCCGACTACGTCACCACCGATGACGGGTCCGGCCTCGTCCACCAGGCGCCGGCCTTCGGCGCCGACGACCTCGTCACCTGCCGTGCCTACGGCCTGCCCGTCGTCAACCCGGTGCGCCCTGACGGCACCTTCGAGGCGGACATCCCCCTCGTCGGAGGGGTCTTCTTCAAGAAGGCCGACGACCTGCTCGTGAAGGACCTCGACGAGCGCGGCCTCCTGGCCCGGCATGTGGGATACGAGCACGCCTACCCGCACTGCTGGCGCTGCCACACGCCGCTCATCTACTACGCCCAGCCCTCGTGGTACATCCGGACCACGCAGATCAAGGACGCCCTGCTCCGGGAGAACGAGCACACGAACTGGTACCCCGGGACGATCAAGTGGGGACGATACGGCGACTGGCTCACCAACAACGTCGACTGGGCCCTTTCGCGCAATCGCTACTGGGGGACCCCCCTGCCCATCTGGCGCTGCGACGAGGGGCACCTCACGGCCATCGGCTCGCTCGTCGAACTGGGCGAGCTCTCCGGTCGCGACCTCGCCGACCTCGACCCGCACCGGCCGTACGTCGACGAGGTCGTCTTCCCCTGCCCGCAGTGCGGCCACACCGCCACACGGGTGCCCGAGGTCATCGACTGCTGGTACGACTCCGGCGCCATGCCGTTCGCCCAGTTCGGATACCCCCATCGCGGCTCAGAGGAGTTCCAGCAGCGCTATCCCGCCGACTACATCTGCGAGGCCATCGACCAGACGCGCGGATGGTTCTACACCCTGATGGCCGTCGGCACCCTGGTGTTCGACGAGTCGTCGTACAAGAACGTCGTATGCCTCGGCCACATCCTCGACGAGGACGGCCGCAAGATGAGCAAGCACCTCGGCAACGTGCTCGAGCCCATTCCCCTCATGGACGAGCACGGCGCCGACGCCGTGCGGTGGTTCATGCTCGCGTCGGGCTCCCCCTGGCAGGCCCGTCGAGTCGGCCATGCGGCGATCCAGGAGGTCGTGCGCAAGGTCCTCCTCACCTACTGGAACACCGCCTCGTTCCTCTCCCTGTACGCGCGGGCCGCCGGCTGGAGCCCGGGCGGGGCCGACGGCGTCCCCCCGGCCCGGGAACGGGGGGCCCTGGACCGCTGGGTCCTCAGCGAGGCGCACCGCCTGGCCCGCGACGTCGACGCGGCCCTCGACTCCTTCGACACCCAGCGGGCCGGACGGCTCATCTCGGAGTTCGTCGACGACCTGTCGAACTGGTACGTCCGCCGCTCCCGCCGGCGCTTCTGGGAGGGCGACCCGGCGGCCCTCGCCACCCTGGACGAGGCACTGCGCATCGTGACTCTCGTCATGGCACCGTTCACTCCCTTCGTGACCGAGCGCGTGTGGCAGGACATGGTGCGCCCGGTCGATCCCGAGGCTCCCGCCAGCGTTCACCTGGCGCCGTGGCCGTCCGTCGACCCCGACCTCATCGACGACGACCTCGCGGATCAGGTGGCCCTCGTCCGCCGCGTCGTGGAGCTCGGGCGCGCGGCGCGGTCAGGATCCGGGGTCCGCACCCGCCAGCCTCTCCCCCGCGCCCTGGTCTCCGCCCCCGGGTGGGCAGCGCTGCCCGCCGACCTCGCCGCCGAGGTCGCCAGCGAGCTCAACGTGCTCGACGTTGCCGGGCTCGCCGCCACCGAGGGCGACCTGGTCGACGCCAGCGCGTAGGCGAACTTCCGCTCGCTGGGCAAGCGCTTCGG
>JBJTJS010000153.1:0-6222 GCA_046096085.1 bacterium | reverse complement strand
AGTCTGTCAGGAGCGCCGGAACAGCCGGCGAAAGCGCCCCCGGCGGGACGCTGGCGGGCCGGCGGAGTCGTCCCGCGGGCCGCCCGTGCCCGAGAGCGCCGTCCGCACGGACTCGTACGTCGACCTCGGCAGGATGGCGCCCTCCCGGCGCACGGCGCCGGCCGCGACGGCGAGGACCCGGTCCCCGCGCAGCCAACTGTCGCGGCCGTCGCGGTCCCAGGGACCGCTGCCGATCGCGATCCATCCGCGCTCGCCGTCGTGGTTGCGGCTGGAGAGCATAAGGGCGACGAGGCGTCCGGCGATCGCGCGTCCGACCACCGCGACCGGCCGGTCCTTGCCGATCGACGGTTCGTCCTCGAACGCCACCCAGGACCACACGATCTCGCCCGGGTCGGGCTCGCCATCGATCTCCGGGCGGTACTCCCACGCGACGGGGCCGTCGTAGTCGTAGGCTCCCCCCCGGTCGGGGACCGGCTCGCCGTCCACGGCGGGAACGTAGCAGCAGGCGCCCTACGATGCGCCCATGCGCGATGTCGTCGTCGTCGGCGCGGGGCTCGCCGGCCTGACGGCAGCGCGACGCCTCGTCGAGCGAGGCCACGACGCCGTCGTCGTCGAGGCGCAGTCGCGAGTGGGGGGCCGCACCTGCGCCGAGGTCGTGGACGGCGTCATGGTGGACGTGGGCGGGCAGTGGATAGGCCCGGCGCAGCGGCGCATGGTGGCCCTGGGCGAGGAACTCGGCCTGGCCACGTTCCCCACGTACGACGCGGGCCGCAAGGTCCTCGACCTGGCCGGACGGGTGACGACGTACTCCGGCTCGATCCCCGCCCTGGCTCCCCACCATCTCGCGCTGCTGCAGGCGACGATCTGGCGCATCGACGCGATGGCCGCGCGAGTTCCCCCGGCGGATCCCTGGAATGCCCCCCGGGCCCGTGCCTGGGATCGCAGGACACTGGGCGGGTGGATGGTCTCGACGATTCCGTCGCGCACCGTCCGCGACGTGATGCGTGCGGCCATCCGCGTCATCTTCGGCGCCGAGCCGGACGAGCTCAGCCTCCTGCATGCCCTGTGGTACATCGGCCAGGGCGGCGGGATCCTCAGCCTCGCGGAGATCCGCGACGGCGCGCAGGACCGTCGATTCGTGAGCGGAGCCCACGCCGTGTCGACCGCGCTTGCCGCGCTCCTCGCGGAGCGCGTGCGGCTGGGTGAGCCCGTGAACGCCGTCGTCCGGGAGGGAGACCAGGTCCGGGTCCTCACCGAGTCGGGTGAGCACGCTGCGCGCCGAGTGGTCATCGCGGTGCCGCCGCACATGGCAGCGCGGATCCGCTTCGAGCCGGGGCTGCCTCCGGACCGCGACGCGCTCATGCAGCGCATGCCGATGGGGGCGACGGTGAAGTTCCACGCCGTCTACGACCGGCCCTTCTGGAGGGACGACGGACTGTCCGGGGAACTGGTGTGCACGCACGGTCCCGTGTCGGTCACCTTCGACAACACGCAGGCCGATGGGCGCCACCCCGCCCTCGTGGGGTTCAGCGTCGGCGCCGCCGCCCGGATCCTGGGCAGCCTCGCTCCGGATGAGCAGCGACGCGTGGTGACGGGGGCGCTCGTGCGCGGCTTCGGCGCCCGGGCCGCGCGGATGACCGGCTTCCTCGCAAAGGACTGGGCCGCGGACCCCTGGGCTCGCGGATGCCCGACGGCGGGGATGCCGGCGGGTGTCATGGGGATCTACGGCCCCGCGCTGCGACGTCCCTGCGGTCGCGTCCACTGGTGCGGCACGGAGACCGCGATGGAGTGGACCGGCTACATGGAGGGCGCAGTCGAGTCAGGGGAGCGGGTGGCCGAGGAGGTGTCGGCCCTCCTCGGGTGACTCGCGCTAGTCGGCGAGGCTGTCCTCGAGCGCGCGTCGCATGACGGCGGCGTCGAGTTCGCGGCCGGTCCACAGTCGTGCGTTGGTGAGGGCCTGGTTGACCAGCATGCCGAGGCCTTCCAGCGTCCGCGATCCGGCGGCTGAAGCCTGCTGGAGGAACTCCGTCTGCGGCGGATTCGCCACCACGTCGGCCACGACGAGCCCCGGGCGGAATCCCGCGACGTCCGGGGTCTCGGTGCTGGGGTGGAACCCGATGGAGGTGGCGTTGACGAGCACGTCCACGTCCGCGGGGACGGCATACGTCTCCGTCCACTCGACGAAGTCCGCCGCGGCGGGGGTGCGGGCGGACACGAGCTCGGCGAGCTCCCGGCCGCGTGTCGCGGTGCGGGTGACGATGGTGATGCGCTCGGCGCCGGCCAAGGCCGCTTCGACGGCGATGGCGCGCGCCGCTCCCCCCGCCCCGAGGATCGCGAAGGATCTTCCCGCGGGGTCCTTGACCGTGCGCAGCGCGTTGACGAAGCCCTGCCCGTCGGTGTTCTCCCCGGTCAGGCGTTCTCCGTCGATGATGACGCAGTTGACCGCGCCGATGATCTCAGCGGACGGGGCGAGCGCATCGAGGAGGTCGAGGATCGCCACCTTGTGCGGTATCGAGCAGTTGAAGCCCAGCCATCCCATGCCGATCGCGCCCCGGACCGCGTCCTGGAGCCGCTCGGGGGGAACCTCGCAGTTGATGTAGCGAACGTCGAGACCGGCCGCCGCGTAGGCCGCCTCCATGACGGCGACCGTCGGGTTCTGCGCCGCGGACGTCGCGAAGGAACCGGTGAGCTGGGACAGGAAGTTGGTCGGCATGGGGTCTCCCGGGATCGTCAGGGACGGGGCGCGAGCCTAGCGCCCCGCGTCGAGGGCGTCCTCGTCCTCGACGTCGACGGCGAACAGGTCGCTCCCCTCGTCGGCAAGCGTGTTGCGCAAGGCGAAGTAGACGTAGAGCAGCCACGCGGCCATGCCGACGTGGAGGACGTCGTTCGCGGAGAAGTACGGACCGCGTCCGTCGTCCCAGAGGGCCTCGGTGATGCCGAAGACCAGGTAGGCGAAGTACGCGACCTGCACGAGCACGAGGAGGAGGACCGCCCAGAGGATGCGCCAGGACATGACGTCGCTGTTCACCAGATAGTGGCGGGCCGCGACCACGCCCGTGAGGATCACTCCGGGCAGCGCGAAGAGCAGCAGGACCTCGAACGACAGGAGGAAGGCGCTCGGGAGGAGGACTCCGGCGACGGTGACGGCGGCGTAGGCCACGACGTTGGCCAGGGCATATCCCACGAGCCATCGGCGGGCCGTGCCGTGGGCACAGCTGTAGGCGACGGCGAGGACCATGGCGCTGACGCTGGCCGCCTGCGTGACGCTGTAGCCCACCTCGAAGCCGTTGGTGAGGGAGCAGTACTCCCTCCCTTCGCATTTGAGCAGGTAACTGAATGCCTGGTAGCTCACGCCCGCGAGTCCCGCAGCGATCCCGCCCAGGATCAGCGACAGGCCCAGCCATGCGCGGGAGCGCTGCCCGTAGCGGGCTACGAGGAAGGATGCGCCGATTCCGACCCAGAGAGCCGCGAGGAAGAAGACGAGCAGGCTGCTCGTCGGCTCATTGAGCACGGTTCCCCCGAAGTCGACGCACGGGCGCATGCGGCACCACTCGTCGGGAGTGGTCAGGGGCTGATAGTCCAGTTCGTCGAGTCGGCCGCATCCGGCCAGCGACACGACGAGGGCGAGCAGTGCGATTCCCTGGGCGCGCCTCGTCACGGGCACACGGTGCCACACGGCGATGGGCCGAGGGGTGAGTTGTCCCCGGTCGGACAGGCGTGTCATCCGGCCGCGACGGTGCCCTTCGATCGCGGGGCGAGCAGGGCGGCGAGGACGGCAGCGAGGACCAGGATCAGGCTGGCGGACAGGAAGAGGGGACCCCGCGGAGGTCCCTGCGGGAGCAGGTTGATGACCTGGAGGGCTGCGATCACCGCGGTAGCGACGGCCATGACCCGGATGGTGGCTGCGCTCGTGCTGACCGTGGGCTCGTCGCCAGCGCTTGACAGCAGGCAGATGAGCAGGAGGCTGACGGCGATGCCGAGCGTGGACATGGGCGACCAGGAGGACTCCGTGTCGTCGAGCATGCTGAAGGGGATGAGCGTCATGTCGGCGAGGGCCGTGGCACTGGCGGCGATCGACACCACGAGGAGGGCGTGGCAGCCGAACCAGAGTCGCAGCGCCTTCACGCCTCTAGGAGGATCTCGCGAGATGACCCCGGTGAAGTAGAGCGACCATACGGCGTAGGGGACCGTGATGGCGAGCACGAATGCCGGGATGCCGGGGATGCTGCTCTGCGAAGCCAGACGAAGGATGAGCGCGAGGAAGCTCTCGCCGAGGACGATGATGACCACGAGCCCGACCCGCTCCTCGAGATGGTGGAGGTCCAGGCTCGGCAGTGCAGCCCTCAGGTAGGGCCCCGCCGCAGGCAGCGCGACGAGCAGGAGGCCGACGAGGATGATGACGATGGAGGAGTCGAGGGATGCATCGGGGAGCAGGAAGACGGCGATGCCCGCCGCGAGGAAGTAGGCGGTGCCGACGAGGCACATGGCCACCATGAGGCCGTTGGGGATGCCGTCCGCCGGACTCCATCGCCGGTGGAGGGCGTAGACCCCGGCGGCGCATGCGAACGCGGCGGAGATGGCGAGGTATCCCCACTCACTGGGCAGCCCCTTGGACCCGGCGGCCAGCGCTGCGATGAGCAGAGCGGCCATCTGGCACAGGAGCAGCAGCCGGCGCGGGGGGCTGTTGCGTCGGTAGAGGCCGTAGCTCAGCGTGGTGAGGAGCCACAGCGTGAGCAGAAGGAGCAGGGAGACTGCCGTGAACGCGGCGGTGTCCCACGTCGGGGCGTCGATGAGGATCTTGCCGGCCGCGACGACGACCGAGACGACGATGAGGTCGTAGAAGAGCTCGAACCACGGGACGACCTGCTGCTGTCGCTTCCCCTCGGTCACGGGTTGTTCCTACTACACGGCGGTGTGCTCGCCCACCGAGGCTTGCCGGACCTCCCTACGGGTACGGCCTCGCGTTGCCGGCCTCCCATTCCAGGGCCTGGGCGAAGAGCACCATCCGGCGATTTCCCCGTCCCGTGTCGCTGGGGGACTCCCGAGCCGCGATGAAGGCCGGATTCGCGTGTCCGTGGAGGGCCCGGAGAACGATCTCCCACGAACGCTCCTCGGCGACGTGGTCCAGCTCCGGGGGACCGTCGGAGGGTTCAGGCTCATCTCCCGATCGGGCGAGTTCGTAGGCGTACGGGATGTCGGCGACGTCCGGGTACTCCTCCGCCAGGAGGATGTCCTGGAAGCGCTCGTCGCTGCTGATCTCCCAGGGAAGCGAGAGGGCGAAGCTGAGCATGGCGGGCGTGAAGTAGGGCACGACGGTGCGCCTGCTCGAGATGAGGGAGAGGGGAAGGAGCGAGGTCCCCCGTCGGGCGCGCTCCAGGATCCACCAGGCCTGGAGGGGTTGGGCCTGTCTCGATACCGCCGGAATCGCTCGACGCAGCGCCGCTCGGCCTCCCGCCAGGTCCGGTCGTCGATGCGGGGAGAGTCGAGCCATCGCCGAACCCTCCGGCGCCCGTGCGCGATCACGTGCTGGCGGGCGTGGTCGTGCGCCTCCTCCGGCGTGGGTCGGCGGGGTCCGTGTGCCCTGACCCACCGGGCCGTCAGGGGATCGCGACCGAAGAGCCCGCCGCCGTTCAGTCCGTCGAGCAGGATGCCCGGCCCGGCGAGCGCATCGGCCAGCGGAAGAGCCCATGAGTGGTTGAGGGTCTGCAGCGCGGTGAGGGAGTTCTTGCGCCACTCCGCGGAGTACCGGTCCGTCCCCTGCTCGACGACCTGCAGGCGGACGCCGAGTCGCGCGGCGAGCCTCCGCGCGGCGTCGACATCGGCTCGGCTCGGCCCGGGGATCCAGTGCCGTGCGCACGCGTACCGGTCGATCGTCAGCCCCTCGGCCCTCGCCGCGAGGGCGAGGTGCCGGGAGTCCCGGCCCCCGCTCAGTCCGAGGGCGACATCCCCGCCGGAGGGGGCGCGCTGGGCGACGCGAATCCCCTCGCGCACCAGGGCGTCGCACGTGATGCGGGCGTCGCGCGCGGACCCGGTGAAGGAGTCGTCGGGCAGGCACTGCAGGGGATCGAAGCCGAAGTCCGGGGGACCGCCGCAGCCGGTCGGCGCGTCATCGCCGAAGATCTCGCCCGGGGCGAGCACCGCGGCCACTGCTGCCCTGTCCACTGCGATCCGCGCAGCCAGGGGACCCAGTCTCGCCCGGGCGGGGCGTGGGTCCCGCCGGCC
>JBJTJS010000152.1:0-9909 GCA_046096085.1 bacterium | reverse complement strand
GTCCGGGCTGCCGGGCGGCGCCGGCAAGCCGGTCCTCGCGGTGAAGATCGACAACACGGCCTCGGCGCAGCCCCACACGGGCCTCGCGGCGGCCGACGTGGTCTACGTCCAGGAGGTCGAGGGCCAGCTCACCCGCCTCCTCGCGATGTTCTCCACGACGCTGCCGAAGGAGGTCGCCCCGGTGCGCTCGGCGAGGATCAGCGACATCGACATCCTCGCGAACTACGGGCGGGTGGCTTTCGCCTACTCGGGCGCGTCCGAGAGGACCCGCCGGCTGCTGGCGTCGGCCGACTACGTCAACGTGTCCGAGGAGGCGGGCGAGCTCGGGTGGTCGACGCAGCCGTGGCGCACGGTGGGATGGAACAACCACGTCATCGACACCGCCGCGATCATGGCGCGGGCCACGGACGCGGCTCCGGCGCGCGACATCGGGTTCGTGTTCTCCGAGGAGCCGCCCCCGGGGGGGCAGCTGGTCGAGGAGCTGACGGCGGCCTACGGCTCGTCGACGGTGTCGTTCCGCTGGGATGCCCAGGCCGGCGGCTATCGCATCCTCATGGACGGCAAGCCCGAGGAGTCCACCGACGACAGCGTCCCGCTGGCCGCCACGGTCGTGCTCCAGGAAGTGGTGCAGAAGGACTCCGGGCTCGGGGACCGCTACGGCGGGATCACCCCGGAGATCGAGACGGTGGGCCAGGGCACCGCCCTGGTGCTCCGCGACGGCCGCATGTGGACCGTGACCTGGGACCGGCCCACGGCAGACGCCGTGACCCGCTTCCAGCAGGCTGACGGGACGCCGATGCCATTCGCGATCGGCCAGCAGTGGATCGTGCTGCTCGACAAGAAGAACACGCCCACGATCAAGTAGTCCCCGACGCGGCCCCCGGTGCCGGGTGCTCCCGGCGGCCCGGGCGCCGGGTGGCCACGATGCCGGGCGGCCGCCCGGCCACTACCATGGGGCGACGCGGCGTCAGCATGCCGCCGCGAAGGTCCCGAGCCCGGAGGATCCCGTGTCGACCACCCCGCAGCACACCACCGGCACGACCCGCGTCAAGCGCGGCATGGCGGAGATGCTCAAGGGCGGCGTCATCATGGACGTCGTCACGCCCGAGCAGGCCAAGATCGCCGAGGACGCCGGCGCGGTCGCGGTCATGGCGCTGGAGCGGGTCCCCGCGGACATCCGCGCCGAGGGCGGGGTCTCGCGGATGTCCGACCCCGACATGATCGACGGCATCGTCGATGCGGTGAGCATCCCCGTCATGGCCAAGGCCAGGATCGGGCACTTCGCCGAGGCCCAGGTGCTGCAGTCGCTGGGCGTCGACTACATCGACGAGTCGGAGGTGCTGACCCCTGCCGACTACGCCCACCACATCGACAAGTGGCAGTTCACGGTTCCCTTCGTCTGCGGGGCGACGAACCTCGGGGAGGCGCTGCGGCGGATCACCGAGGGTGCCGCCATGATCCGCTCCAAGGGCGAGGCCGGCACGGGCGACGTGTCGAACGCCGTCACCCACATGCGCCGTATCCGCGACGAGGTCACGCGACTCAGCTCGCTCCCGGAGGACGAGCTGTACGTCGCCGCGAAGGAACTGCAGGCCCCCTACGACCTGGTGGTGGAGGTCGCCCGCGCCGGACGGCTGCCCGTCGTCCTCTTCACCGCCGGGGGGATCGCCACGCCCGCGGACGCGGCCATGATGATGCAGCTGGGCGCCGAGGGCGTCTTCGTGGGCTCGGGGATCTTCAAGTCGGGTGACCCGGCCAAGCGCGCCGACGCCATCGTCCAGGCCACCCGGCACTACCAGGACCCCGACATCGTGGCCAAGGTGTCGCGCGGCCTGGGCGAGGCGATGGTGGGGATCAACGTCGCCGACATCCCCGTGCACCACCGGCTCGAAGACCGGGGCTGGTGACGGGGGCCCCACGCATCGGCGTCCTCGCACTGCAGGGCGATGTCCGCGAGCACGCTCGCGCACTCCAGCAGGCGGGAGCCGACCCGGTGGAGGTGGGGGATGCCGCGGGACTGGCCTCGGTGGCGGGGCTCGTCGTCCCCGGGGGCGAGTCGACCACCATGTCGAAGATCGCCGTGCGCGACGGGCTGCTCGGGCCGCTCCGCGAGGCGCGCGCGCGCGGCCTGCCCATGTACGGGTCGTGCGCCGGGATGATCATGCTCGCCGATCGCGTCCTCGACGCCCGCCCCGACCAGGAGTTCGTCGGTGGTCTCGACATCACCGTCCGGCGCACCGCCTTCGGCCGCCAGGTGGACTCCTTCGAGGCGGAGATCCCCTGGCCGGAGGACGACGGGGGGAGCGGCCCCGGCCCGCTCACGGCCGTGTTCATCCGCGCTCCCTGGGTCGAGGCGGTCGGGCCCGGAGTGGAAGTGCTCGGCAGGCTCGCCGGGCACGGTGCCCCCGATACCATCGTGGCCGTCAGGCAGGGCCCGCTCCTGGCCACCGCGTTCCACCCGGAGCTCACCGGTGACCTGCGGGTCCACGCGCTCTTCGTCCGGATGGTGAGGCAGGCGTCATGAGCGGTCACTCCAAGTGGGCGACCACCAAGCACAAGAAAGCGGTCGTCGATGCCCGCCGGGGCAAGCTCTTCGCGCGCCTCATCAAGAACATCGAGGTCGCCGCGCGCCAGGGCGGCGGCGATCCTGCGGGCAATCCGACGCTCTACGATGCCGTCCAGAAGGCCCGCAAGAGCTCGGTCCCGCTCGACAACATCGAGCGCGCGATCAAGCGGGGGTCGGGCGCCGAGGCCGGGGGAGCCGACTACCAGACGATCATGTACGAGGGCTACGGGCCGCAGGGCGTGGCCGTCCTGGTCGAGTGCCTCACGGACAACCGCAACCGCGCGGCGTCCGAGGTCAGGGTCGCCATGACGCGCAACGGCGGCAGCATGGCCGATCCCGGCTCGGTGTCCTACCTCTTCACCCGCAAGGGCGTCGTCATGGTCCCGGCGGCCGTCGACGTCGACGAGGACGCGATCCTCTCGGCGGTCCTCGAGGCGGGGGCCGAGGAGGTCAACGACCTCGACGGGGTCTTCGAGGTGGTCTCGGAGGCCGGGGACGTCGTCGCCGTGCGGACGGCGCTGCAGGGCGCGGGCATCGACTACGACTCCGCGGAGGCCACGTTCGTCGCCAGCGTGCAGGAGCCGGTCGACGAGGACGTCGCCCGCAAGGTGTTCCGGCTAGTGGAGGCGCTCGAGGACAGCGATGACGTCCAGGCTGTCCACACGAACGTCGATGTCAGCGATGAGGTGCTCGCTCGCTTGGACTCCGAGTAGTCCGGCGCGGGCGCGGCGACCAGGGATCACGGAGGAGCCATGTCGGACGCGACGGGACGGCAGCTCACGGGATGGGACGCCGCCACCTGGCGCACGGCGGCGGGCGACCCCTCCCTGCGATCGACGGTGGTGGCCCTCGTGCTGCTCGACCGGGCCCCGTCGTGGAAGCGCCTGCGGGCGCGCGTGGAACGCCTCACCCGCATGGTCCCGGTCCTGCGACAGCGGCCGATCCGAGGGCTGTTCGGGGTGGCCTCGCCGCGGCTGGCCACCGACCCGGACTTCGACCTCGCCCTGCACCTGCGCCGGATGCGCCTGCCCGGCCGCGGGTCGTGGGCCGACCTCATGGAGGAGGCCCGCCGCCTCAGCCTCACCGACTTCGACCGTGACCGGCCGCTGTGGGAGATGGTCCTCGTCGAGGGCCTGCCCGGCAAGCGTGCTGCGCTCCTGCTGAAGCTCCACCACTCCATCGCCGACGGTCAGGCCACGGTCCTGATCGGGCTGTCGCTGTTCGAGCTCGGGCCCGAGCCCAATCCCGACGAGCCTCCCGCGCCGGAGCCTCCCGCAGCGACCGACTCCTCGCAGCAGGACGTGAGCCTCGCCGACATCTCCGACAACGTGAGGCGGGGCCTCGCCGCGGCGGAGCACCTCGTGTCGGTCGTGGCCGGCCTTGCCCGCGGCACGCTGAGCGATCCGGTCGCCACGTGGTCCTCGGCCCTGTCCACGCTGGCCTCCGTGGGCCGATTCGCGGCCGTCCCGGACGGGCCGCTCTCCCCGCTCATGACCGCGCGCGGCACCACCTACCACTTCGGGGCCTTCGACCTTCCCTTCGACGGCCTGCGCGCGGCCGCCAAGAGCCGCGGGCGCAGCGTCAACGATGCCTTCATGGCGGCGGTGGGGCTCGGCCTCGAGCGCTATCACGTGCGTCACGGGTCGCTTGCCGACGACCTGCGCTTCAACGTGCCGATCAGCCTGCGGGGGGATCCGGGAGATCGGTCGGCACAGGCATCGAACGCCGTGACCATCGCGCGATTCACCCTGCCGGTGGCGGGGCTCACCGTGGACGAGCGCATGGAGGCCGCGCATGCCCGCGTCGAGTCCTGGCGCCGTGAGCCCGCGCTGCGCCTGGCGGATCCGCTCGCGGAGGTGAGCTGGCTCGTGCCGGGGCCGGTGCTCGCCCAGGCCGCGCGGGCGAGCGACGTCACCACGTCCAACGTGCCCGGACCCCCCATTCCCCTGTACCTGGCCGGCGCGCGGATCGTCGGCATGTACCCGCTCGTGGCGACGATCGGGGCGGCGGTGAACGTCACCATGGTCACCTACGACGGATCGGCCTTCGTGGGCGTCTCCGCGGACGATCGCGCGGTCCCCGACCTCGCGGACCTCCTCGAGGACCTGCGATCGGGCTTCGCCACCGTCACCGATGCCCCCGTGGGCCCGACCGATCCCCTGCCCAGGCCGGCGCCGGGGGACGGCACGCCGAAGGCCCGTGCGGTGCGCGGCAGGGGGCCCGAGGAGCGCTAGCCTTCGCACAGGTGTTCGCATCGCCGGTCGATGCCGTCTGTCCGGGAGGGCCCGTGCGCGTCATGGGAGTCGACCCTGGGCTCACTCGCTGCGGCGTCGGCGTGGTGGAGGGCGGGGCAGGGCGCCCCCTGAAGGTCCTGCACGTCTCCGTCGTGCGCACGGCTGCGGACCTGCCGCTGGAGTTGCGCCTGGCGGCTCTCGACGAGACCCTGGCGGGGCTCATCGCCACCCACGAGCCGGAGGCCCTCGCCGTCGAGAGGGTCTTCAGTCAGCACAACGTGCGCACCGTCATGGGGACCGCCCAGGCGGGCGCCGTCGCGATCCTCGCGGCGGGGCGTCGCGGGCTTCCGGTCGCCCTGCGCACCCCGTCGGAGGTCAAGGCCGCCGTGACCGGGAGTGGCCGCGCCGACAAGGCCCAGATCACGGCCATGGTGACCCGGCTCCTGGGGCTGCCCGGCCCGGTCCGCCCGCCGGATGCTGCGGACGCCCTCGCCTTGGCCATCACCGAGATCTGGCGCGGGGAGGCCGAGCGTCGTCGCGACGCGGCCCTGGCGCGCGTCGTCCAGGGGTCCGTCCGATGATCGCGTCGCTGCGCGGCGTGGTCGCCGGGGTCGCCGATTCGTCGGTGGTCGTGGAGGTGGGCGGGGTGGGCATCCTGGCGCATTGCACGCCCGGGACCGCCCGGGGAGTGCGTGCCGGCGAGCGGATCACCCTGTACACGAGCCTTGTCGTGCGCGAGGACTCCCTGACCCTGTACGGCTTCCCCGACGCGGATCAGCGCGAGGTCTTCGAGGCGGTCCAGACCGTGTCGGGAGTGGGTCCGCGCATCGCGCTGGCCGCGCTATCCACGCTCACCCCCGATGACCTGAGGCGCGCCGTGTCGCGGGGCGACGCCGCGCGCCTCACCGCCGTGCCGGGCATCGGCCGCAAGGGGGCCGAGCGGCTCATCCTGGAACTGCGGGACCGCCTTGCGCCCGCGGCGACCGGAGGAACCGCCGGATCGGGCGACGCCTGGCGAGAGGACGTCCGCTCCGGCCTGGAGTCCCTGGGCTGGTCGGCCCGGGAGGCCGACGCGGCCCTCGCCGCGGTGGAGCCCCTGGCCCGCGAGCAGGCCGAGCCCGACGTCGCCGCGCTGCTCAAGGCGGCGCTGCGGACCCTGGACCGGGGATGAGCGACGCGGGCTCCTCGGACGAGGCCGAGCGCCTCGTCGCCGCCGAGGCCGACCTCGACGACCGGGTGGTCGAGGGTGCGCTGCGGCCCCAGCGCCTCGACGAGTTCATCGGGCAGGAGCGCGTGCGGGCGCAGCTGGGCCTGGTCCTCGAGGCCGCGCGCAGGCGCGGGGGCACGGCCGACCATGTCCTGCTCTCGGGCCCCCCCGGTCTCGGCAAAACGACGCTGGCCACGATCATCGCCCGCGAGCTCGACGCCCCGCTGAGGATCACGAGCGGTCCGGCCGTGCAGCACGCCGGAGACCTCGCGGCGATCCTGTCCAGCCTGCAGCCCGGAGAGGTGCTGTTCCTCGACGAGATCCATCGCACGGCACGGCCCGCCGAGGAGATGCTCTACCTCGCCATGGAGGACTTCCGGGTCGACGTGGTCATCGGCAAGGGCCCCGGGGCGACGGCCGTGCCGCTCGAGTTGCCCCCGTTCACGCTGGTGGCCGCGACGACGCGCGCAGGGCTGCTCCCGGGCCCGCTGCGTGACCGGTTCGGGTTCACCGCCCACCTGGACTTCTACGACCCGCAGGACCTCCTCGCCATCATCGACCGCTCGGCGCACATCATCGGAGTGTCAGTGCACCGCGACGGCGCGGAGGAGATCGCGCGCCGCTCCCGGGGCACCCCCCGCATCGCGAATCGACTCCTGCGCCGGGTGCGGGACTACGCCCAGGTTCACGGCGACGGTGTCCTGGACCTCGCGACCGCGCGAGCCGCGCTGGACCTCTACGAGGTCGATGCGCTGGGCCTCGACCGGCTGGATCGAGCGGTCCTCGAGGCCATCGTGGTGCGCTTCGGAGGCGGACCCGTGGGCCTGTCGACCCTCGCCGTCGCCGTGGGGGAGGAGACAGAGACCGTCGAATCCGTCGCCGAGCCCTTCCTCGTGCGGTGCGGCCTCCTGGTGCGGACCCCGCGGGGACGGGTCGCGACTCCTGCGGCGTGGGCGCACCTGGGCCTTGCCGCCCCGGCACGGGGGGACTCCGGCGGCCAGCCGCCCCTGGATTTCGGCTCCGCCGAGTCGACGTGAGGGCCGCGGGGCGAGCGGGATAGGCTCAGGGGCCGTTGCGCCCGGAGGCGCGAGGCGCCCGCCCGGCACGTGCCCGACCAGCGAGGAGGAGCGATGGAAGGCCTGACCACGCTGCTGCCCATCCTCCTCATCGGCGTCGTGTTCTACCTCCTCATCATGCGGCCCGCCCGCAATCGCCAGAAGCGCCAGCAGGAGATGCTGTCCACGGTGCAGCCGGGCGCCCGAATCATGACGACGGCAGGCGTCTACGGCACCGTCGTCGAGGTGGAAGACGAGGACATGTCCGTGGAGATCGCACCCGGCGTGACGATCCGGATGGTGAAGGCGGCCATCGGCCGCGTCCTCACCGAGCCGGAGTCCCCGGAACTCGAGGCGGGACCCCCGTCCTCCGCGACCTCGCCCGACGACGCCTCCTGACCCACCGCCCCCGACCGGAGGACCATCCCCGTGCCGCCGTCCACCCCCAGCAGTCGCACCGGAGTGACTGCCCGCCCCGGCCGACTGCTCGTCGTCATGGCAGTCATCGCCGCCCTGCGGGCCCCATGGGCGTTCGGGCCGGGCGGCGACAATCGCGTGCGCCTGGGCCTGGACCTGCGCGGCGGAACCCAGGTCATCCTGCAGCCCCGCGCGGTGCAGGAAGGCACCGCGATCACGGACGCGCAGCTCGCCCAGACGGTGGAGATCATCCGCCAGCGCGTCGACGGTGTCGGGGTCGCCGAGAGCGAGGTCACCGTCCAGGGGTCGGGCGACGGAGCCGCGATCGTCGTCTCGGTGCCTGACGTCAGCCAGGAGCGCCTCGTGGAGCTCGTGGGACGCACGGCGCTCCTCGACTTCCGACCGGTGTGGTCGCTCGGCTCGCCGGCATCCGCGACGGCGGAGCCTCCCCTGGACGACACGGCCGCCGCGCAGGACATCGCCGTCGGCGACGACACCGCGGGAGCTGCGGGGAGCGGTGCCGCCGCCGCGGACGACACTGCGCCCAGGACGAGTGCGGCCATCGTGCAGTCGCCGGAGAACGACCCGGCCTTCACCGAGGCGGTTGCGGCACTGGACTGCCTCGATCCGGTGAACCAGGCGGGGGGGAGCCCTGACGACCCCGAGCAGTGGCTGGGGACCTGCGACCAGGACGGGCTGGCGAAGTACACGCTTCAGCCCGCCTTCATCCGCGGCACCAACGTCACCGGCGCCACCGCGCAGCTGCCGCAGCAGGGCGTCGGGGGATGGGTCGTCAGCCTGAACTTCGACTCGGAAGGCGCGTCGTCTCTGTCCCAGGCGTCGCAGGAGCTCTACTCGCTGCCCGAGTGCAGCCCGGGAGGACCCAGCCCCTGCAACGCGTTCGCGATCGTCCTCGACGGCGTCGTGGTGTCGGCGCCGCGGTTCAATGAGCCCATCCTGGGCGGCCAGGCGCAGATCGAGGGCCAGTTCACCGCGCAGGAGGCCCAGGACCTCGCCAACATCCTCAGCTACGGCGCCCTGCCGGTGACGCTCGACGTCGTCGAGGTGACGAGCATCTCTCCCACCGTGGGCAGCGACCAGTTGCGGGCCGGGCTCATCGCGGGCGCGATCGGGTTCCTCCTCATCGTGATCTTCCTGCTCGTGTACTACCGCGCGCTCGGCATCGTCGCGGTCCTGAGCCTGTTGCTGGCCGCCGCGATGATCTACTGCCTGTTCGTCGCCCTGGGCAAGACGATCGGATTCACGCTGACGCTGGCCGGCGTCGCGGGCGCCATCGTGTCCATCGGCATCACCGCCGACTCGTTCATCATCTACTTCGAACGCATCCGTGACGCCCTGCGCGAGGGCAAGTCTATGCGGCAGGCGGCCGAGTCCGGCTGGATGCTCGCACGGCGCACGATCCTCGCCGCGGACTTCGTGACGCTTCTCGGCGCCATCGTGCTCTACATCATCTCGGTCGGCAACGTCAGGGGCTTCGCCTTCACGCTCGGTCTCACGATGGTCGTGGACATCATCGTGGCCTTCCTCTTCACGTACCCGCTCACCGTCCTGTTCTGTCGCTCGGGGTGGATGCAGAAGGGCACCTGGCTCGGCGGGCTCCGTGTCGGCGTGCGGCCGGCGGCGGAAGGCAGCCGACGCAAGGGCAAGGGGAAGGGCAAGGGGGACGACGGCGGGGATGCCGACGAACCGGAGACCGCCGACACGACCGAGACCGCGGAGGTGGAGTCCTGATGGCCAGGATGACCTGGGGCGACCGCCTCTACACCGGCCAGTCCGGCATCAACTTCGTCGGCCGCAAGCGGCTGTGGTTCTCGATCTCCGCTGCGCTCCTGCTCATCTCCATCGGCGCGCTGGTCTTCCGGGGCCTCAACCTGGGCATCGAGTTCACCGGAGGGGCGGTGTTCGCCGTCCCCAACGCCTCATGCTCGGTGCCCGACGCGCGGGCTGCCGCGGAGGGCGTCGTCGAGGGCGATGTCATCGTCACCGAGACCGGCGCCGGGATCGTGCGCGTCCAGACCGGACCCCTGACGCCGGCGCAGACCCAGGAGGCCATCGGCGTGCTCGGCCCGGCCTGCGGCGTGGACGCCCAGGCCATCACCTCCCAGGTCGTCGGGCCGACCTGGGGCGCCGAGATCACCAGCAAGGGCATTCAGGCTCTCATCGTCTTCCTCATCCTGGTCACCCTGTTCCTCTCGATCTACTTCGAGTGGCGCTTCGCCGTGGCGGCGCTGGCCGCCCTGGCGCACGACATCATCATCACGGTGGGGATCTATGCCCTCACGGGCCTGCCGGTGACTCCGGCGACGCTCATCGGCTTCCTCACCATCCTCGGCTACTCCCTCTACGACACCGTGGTCGTCTTCGACAAGATCCGCGAGGACACCAAGGGCATCACGGGCCAGTCCGTGA
>JBJTJS010000151.1:0-2987 GCA_046096085.1 bacterium | reverse complement strand
GCAGCTGCCAGTCGTCCCGCTGGCTCTCGGCATAGTGAGACAGCAGCGCGCGCAGGTTGATGTCCGCGGGGCGTCGCGAGGTGGCCAGCGTGCCGACGCCGATGTTCACCTCGCCGTCGCCGAGCGGGAAGATCCAGCCGTAGCCGGAGAGGATGCGGTCGTCCTCGCCGCGCAGTTCGAGGTGGGACGAGATCCACTCGTCGTCGCTGCGGTCGGACTTGATGTAGCCGCGGGCGGCGACGCCGTACGCCGTGTCCCGGTGCCACTCGCGGCCCAGCGAGCGCCCGAGTTGGGAGCGGGCGCCGTCCGCGACGACGAGGCGCCGGCAGGAGATCTCCTCGACGTCGCTGCCCCCGCGCACGCGGACGCTCGTCACCCGGCCGCTCGCATCGCGCTCCGCGGAGACGGCGCGGTGGCCCTCCAGCGCCGTGGCGCCGGCGTCCAGGGCCACCTGCCGGATGGCGTGGTCGAGTTCGAGCCGCGGGGCGGCGCCGCCGTAGTCCGGCAGGCCTCCCCCGGGCCACGGCAGGTAGAGCAACTGCCCGAATCCGGCAGCGCGCAGTCCGCGGTTGCGGGCCCGGCCGTCCAGCCAGTCGCTCAGACCGAGGTGGTCGAGTTCGGCGATGGCGCGGGGGGTGAGACCGTCACCACACGGCTTGTCGCGCGGGAACTCCTCAGCGTCGAGGAGAACGGTGTCCAGGCCGGCCCGGGCGGCCCATGCGGCCGCGGCCGAGCCCGCCGGCCCGGCACCGACGACGAGGACGTCCGTACGCATGCCCCCATGGTGGCGGGCACGATGGCGTTCGGCCACTCGGGGGTGGATCGGCGATGCGGGCCCGGTGACGCGACTGGGCGATCGCTATGCGATCTATTGCGGCCAAAACAGGCGCATAGATCGTATAGCGATCGCCTAGTGGCGTGCCGCGGGCGTTAGCCGACGTTGAAGTTGAACGACCCCGTCGCGAACAGGATGATCGCCACGACGGCCCACACCACGACCAGCACGAAGCCGATGATGGAGAAGACGCGGGCGGTGCTCGCAGCGCTACGGGCACCCTCGATGTCGCCAGCGGCCCACGCGGTCTGCGCCTTGCCGGCGAAAACGACGCCGAGAATGCCCATGATCAGGGTCAGGCAGGAGCAGGTGAGAGCCCCCACGACGATGGCGATGATGCCGAGCGTCTTGTTGGTCTCGAACGGCTCGCTGGACGCCGGTATCGGCACCGGCGCGGGCGGAGGGGGCGGGATGTCGGACACGGCAACTCCTGGGTCGTGTGACTGGTCGCTCCGGACCCTACGGCAGCGAGCGCTCCGGCGGGACCCTTTCGTCCAGGTTCGCCTCCCCGGTCATCGACGGCCTGCGCCGAGGGCACCCGCCAGGGCGTCGGCCTGGCGTGCCAGCGCCCGGCGCGCCACAGCGGAGTCCGGGAGCAGTCCATCGAAGCCGTGAACGGTCCCCGCGGGGGCATCGACGGTGACGTCCACCCCGGCATCGGCGAGTCGGCGCGCGTAGGCGTAGCCCTCATCCCGCAGGACGTCGTACTGCGCCAGCAGAATGTGCGCGGGCGCGACCCCCACGAGGTCCTCGGCGGCGGAAGGGACGGCGTACGGGCTGTGCGTCGTGGCGTCGCCCAGGTAGTGAACCCACATCGCCGCGGTCGCCGCGCGGCTCCAGGTCGGGCCCCACCCCAGCATCGAGTGCCCCCCGGGAGGGGAGGCGGGCGCGCTGGGATCAAGGGCGGGGCAGCTCAGGGATTGCAGGGCCAGAGCGACGCCCTCGTCGCGGCAGCGCAAGGCCGCTCCCGCCGCGAGGCAGGCGCCGGCGCTGCTGCCATGCACCGCCAGGCGGGCCGCGTCCAGGGGGAGTTCGGCAACCGCGCGACGAGCCAGCAGATCGCGGATGACCGACCAGGTCTCGTCCGCGGCCACCGGTGCGGGGAATTCGGGAGCGAGGGAGTACTCCACACTGACGGTGATGACGCCGTAGTGGGCAGCGAGCGGGACGGCGAGCCGCTCCGCCCCGAGTGCGCTTCCGACGACGAAGCCGCCGCCGTGCAGCGCGATGACGACAGGGAGCGGACGGGCGACGTTCTCGGGTGCCCAGACGAGCACCGGCACGCCCCCGGCAACCGCCTCGAAGAGGACGACGCCATCACGGGAGAAGCGCGGTGCCGGTCCGCCCGTCTCCGCCATGTAGGCATCCGACATCGCGCGGACCGCGACGACATCGGCGTAGTCGATGTCCGGAGCCGGGGCGACGTCGATCCAGGCGGCGATCTCCGGGTCGAGGAGGTCGCGCGGGTCGGTCACCCGGCCAGTATGGAGTGGGTTCAGGCGGCCAGGCCGTGCGACGACCGCACCCGGCCGGAGACGGCACAGGCGATCCGGGAGAAGGCACGGGCCCGGGCGGCCTCCGGCTCGGCCGGGTCCACGAGGACCTCGCACACGACTGGGCTGACGCCGGTGGACTCCGCCAGCTGGGCCAGCGCCTCGAGCTCCTCGGGAGTGGCGGCCGTGATGCCCTGGTCGGCCACCTGCTGGCCGAGGCCGTCGAGCGTGACGCGGGTGATCGTGGGCATGGCTCCTCCTGTGGGGCGGATGGTGCGGTGGTGAATTCGTATCTCCACGGTACGTCGCCCGATCCATTATGTAAAACGATGGAATTTCATCGTGTCGATCGAATTTGCTTATACTTTCCCCGTGAGGCTCGAGTATGTCGCCCTTCCCTCGGCTGAGCCGTCGTTCGAGACCCGGCACCTCGCGGCACTGCGGGCCGTGGCCGAGGAGGGGAGCTTCCGGGGGGCCGCTGCCGTGCTCGGCTACTCCCAGGCAGCGATCAGCCAGCAGATCTCCGCCCTGGAGTCGCGCGCCGGGGTGACCCTGTTCACCCGGCCCGGGGGTCCCAAGCCCGTGGCACTCACCCCTGCCGGCCGTGTTCTCCTGCGCCATGCAACGGCCGTTCTCGATCGCCTCGATCAGGCGCGCCG
>JBJTJS010000150.1:0-2635 GCA_046096085.1 bacterium | reverse complement strand
GCACTACTGGGATGGCGAGGGGTGGGCACGCCGGGCCGGGCGATCAGCGCCCGTCATCGGCGCCGTGGGCGGCGTCTCCCAGACGTTCTCGGTCGTCGGTTGGGACGACGGTGCCGAGGCCGGCGAGGGGTCGTCGGACTGGTACGCGGTGAGCAAGCTCGACGGCGATCTGGGCACGCGCCTCGCGGTGTGGCCGGCACCGGCACCGCAGGGCCCCTTCGCCCCCGGGGTCACCGTGGGCGAGGTCCCCAATGAGCCGCCCGTGGTGCGCTACATGCCGCTCGCACACCCCGATCTGGTCCCTGCCGACGCCCACTCCCTCGTGGTGTCGGTGAGCAGGAACTCCCTCGATCCGCGGCTGCTCGCGCGCGATCCGCTGCTCTACCGGCCCTTCTTCGTCGACATCACGCTTCCGCCACTGCCCTCGGACCGCTGGCTGGACCCGCGCCCCTAGGACAGGATGTCCTTGCGGTCGAAGCGCAGGAACGCCACCGCGATGAGCAGCGCAAAGATGACGACGTTGTACGTCGCCCCGATAGCCATCTCACCCCAGGCGATCTGCGATCCGAGCGCGTCGAGCCATGCGGCGCCGTAGTCCGTGGGCAGCAGCCGCCGCAGGTCGCCGAGCGCCTCGATCCGGTCGAGGATCCCGAAGACGATCGTGATGATGACCGCCGAGCCGACCGCTGCCAGGGGCACGTCGGTGAGCACGCTGATGAGGAAGGCGATGCCCGCCGGGAAGAGCATGGTGAGGCCGATGTACGCGGTGATCACCGCGATGCGCTGCAGCGACTCCCCCGTGCCGAAGGTCCCGCTGAGGGGGCTCGTCAGCGTCTCGCTGCCGAAGGCGACGAGCCCGATGAGGAACGACGACACGACCAGCGTGAGCAGGACCGCGACGGTGAAGAGCAGACCCACGATGACCTTCGTGCGCAGCAGCCTGCGCCGGGGGACCGGCGCAGCCAGGAGATAGCGCAGGGACGACCAGTTCGCCTCGGACGCCACGGTGTCGCCTAGGACGTGGGCGGCGAGCACCGTCAGCAGGAAGCCGGACCCGAAGAACAGCATCGTGAGCGTGAAGTTCCACGCTCCCGCGGTGGCCAGGCCGATGAGGTCGAGGTCGCCGTCGCCGAATCCGCCGCCACCACCCGACGACGGGCCGAACTTCACCGCCGCCACGACGATGAGGGGTAGCGCGATGACGAGCAAGAAGGCGACGAGGGTGCGCTTGCGCCGGATCTGGCGCGCGAGTTCCACCCGCACAGTGAGGGTGCTGCGGGCCCGGTAGCCGTCGCCCGCTCTGTCGGAAGCTCGGGCCGGGACCTGCACGCTCATGACGACACCACCGTGTGCCCCTCTCCCACCATCTCGAGGAAGACGTCCTCGAGGCGCTGGCCCGTGCGCCCGCGCATGAACTCCTCCACGGTCCCCTCGGCGATCACGTGGCCGCGGTGCATCACGACGACGTGACTGCACGTCTGCTCCACCTCGCTGAGCAGGTGAGAGGAGATGATGACGGTGCGGCCGGTAGCGGCGTACGCGTGTAGGACGTCGCGCATCTCTCGGATCTGCGGCGGGTCGAGGCCGTTGGTGGGCTCGTCGAGCAGGAGGACATCGGGCATGCCGAGCATCGCCTGCGCGATGCCCAGGCGCTGCCGCATCCCCTGGCTGTACGTCTTGACCTTGCGGTCCACCGCCGATCCCAGGCCGGCAATCTCGAGGACCTCGTCGAAGTACGGCTCCTGGCCGACTCGGCCGCTGGCCCTCCAGTACAACTCGAGGTTGCGTCGCCCGCTGAGGTACGGCAGGAAGCCGGGGCCCTCGACGAATGACCCGATCCGCGCGAGCGCCGACGAGCCGGGGAGGATGCGCTCCCCGAAGACCCGCACCTCCCCGTCCGTGGGGCGAATGAGGCCCATGATCATCCGCATCGTCGTGGTCTTGCCGGCGCCGTTCGGGCCCAGCAGCCCGAGGACCACTCCTGGCGGCACCGTGAACGTCGCACCGTCCACCGCGGTGAGACCGCCCTTGAACCTCTTGACCAGTCCATCGACGCGGATGGGCACGTCCGCGAACGGGTCAGCATCAGGAGCATCGTCGCGGTGACGCGGTCGCAGGAGCCACGTGACGACAACGATGAGCAGCACCAGGGCGACACCGCCCACGGGCCACAGCCACGCGGGTGATTCAGTCACCGTCGACTCCACGTCGACCTGCGGCACGAGGACCTCGCCCTCGGCCAGCGTCACGGTGTAGACAGCCGGGCCTTCGGGCAGGCGGTAGGCCTGGTCGGTGGTCCCGACGACGACCGCGAGGCGGTCTCCCGCGGCGGCCTCGGTGACCACCGCGGGCAGGTCGACCTCCACGGTCACCGGCTCCGGCCCCAGGTCCGCGAGCCGGATGGGGGCCACCAGGCCATTGGGCAGGATCTGCCGCTGGCCGGCGTCCGCGATGCGCAGGCTCGCGAAGAGGACGGCGTCTCGCACCGGTCGATCGCTCGACACCTGCAGGCGCACGCGCGAGGAGCCGATGATCTGCAGGGGCTCGGCAAGCGGCTCGGAGAGGAACGCCGCCGTCTGACCGGGGAGCGGGAGCGCGAGGACGCTGCTCGCGAGCCCGGCGAGGCCACCCGCGC
>JBJTJS010000149.1:0-3047 GCA_046096085.1 bacterium | reverse complement strand
GGCCACTTGCGCGCTGCGGCGTCGGCGGTGGGATCCACGGCGGGGGCTGGGTCGGCCATGACGGAATCCTCGCAGATGCGCGCGTCGTTGCGGTTCACTTCGCCCTGCGTCCCTACGATGGCGGGCATCCCGGCGCGCGATCCCGCGGGTCCGGCCTGAGGGGAGTCCCGTGAACGTCGTCCTGTGGATCGCCGCCATCATCCTGGCCCTCGCCATGCTGGCCGCGGGCAGCATGAAGCTCATCCGGTCTAGGGACCAACTCGTGGGAGCGGGGATGCCCTCCGCCCAGCACTTCCCGCCGGGCCTCATCAAGCTGATCGGCCTCCTCGAGGTCCTAGCGGCCATCGGCCTGGTGATCCCGCCCCTGGTCGGCATCGCTCCCGTGCTCACGCCTCTGGCGGCCACCGGGGTCGCGCTGCTCATGATCGGCGCGATCATCACGCACCTGAGGCTCAAGGACCCCGTGGCCCAGGCGGCGCCGGCCTTCGTCCTGGCGGTGCTCGCGATCTTCGTCGCCTGGGGCCGCTTCGGCCCCTACCCCTTCACCTGAGCCCGGGACGTCAGGCGAGAGTGGCGGCGAGTTCGGTGAGTCGCGACGGGATCACGGAGTACCACGTCCAGTAGCCGCGCTTCTCGCGCTGCACGATCCCTGCGTCGACGAGCGTCTTGAGGTGATGCGACACGGTCGCCTGGCTGAGACCCACGGCATCGGTGAGGTCGCACACGCAAGCCTCGCAACCGTCCTGAGCGCGTAGCAGTGACAGCAACTGCAGGCGGGCGGGGTCCGCTACCGCCTTGAGCAGCCGAGCGAGTTCCTCGGCGGACTCACGGTCCAGCGGCTCCCTCAGTCCGCTGGGGCAGCAGGCCGGTCCTGTGTCCGTGACCGGTCGAGATCCGGGTGCTCGCGTCGATGCTGTCGTCACGGCCATGGCCAGCCCCCTCGGTCTCGTCGCGGGCACTCATTGACGCCGAACGCCTCCGACTGTAGCGTCCGGATCGATCACTGTCGATGCGGAGGTCCTCGATGTCCGTGCTTCCCGCAGCGCCGTCCCCGATTCCCATCGGGCCGGCTCCACCCCGGTCGCGGGTCCAATTGGCGCTCAATGTCGCCGACCTCGAGGCCTCGGTGGCGTTCTACTCGGCGATGCTCGGCGTGACACCGCACAAGCGCCGGCCCGGATACGCGAACTTCGTCGTCGACGACCCCGCCCTGAAGCTCGTGCTCATCGAAGGTCCCGACGCCGACAGAGGGAGCGGCACGCGGTCGGCCCTCAACCACCTGGGGATTGAGGTCTTCTCGACCGAGGACGTGACCGACGCGGCGCAGCGATTCCGCGCGGCAGGACTGTCCACTTTCAGCGAGGCGGAGACATCGTGCTGCTTCGCCGTCCAGGACAAGGTGTGGGTGCATGACCCGGATGGCGCCCCGTGGGAGGTCTACGTCGTCACGGACGACGATCCCACCGGACTGCTCGCGGCGTCCTTGGACTCCGAGGCGCCGGACTCGTGCTGCCGCACGGAAGGCTCGTGAGCAACGCCGACGAGCGCCAGGTCGTTGCCCGCCTGTCGACCCTGGACCGCTTCCTCCCGCTGTGGATCCTGCTCGCGATGGCCGCGGGCCTGCTGCTCGGGCGGATGGTCCCCGGGCTGCAGGGCTTCTTGGACTCGGTGCAGATCGACAACGTCAGCGTGCTCATCGCCTTGGGGCTCTTCGCGATGATGTACCCGGTCCTCGCCCGGGTGAAGTACGAGGAGATCGGCCACCTCGCGGGGGAGCGGCGCCTGCTGTGGCTGTCGCTCGTCCTCAACTGGGTCATCGGCCCCGCGCTCATGTTCGCCCTCGCCTGGATCTTCCTCGCCGACTACCCGGCCTTCCGCACCGGACTCATCGTCGTCGGCCTCGCCCGATGCATCGCGATGGTCTTGATCTGGAACGACCTCGCCTGCGGGGACCGCGAGGCGGGAGCGCTCCTCGTCGCGGTCAACTCGGTCTTCCAGATCCTCGCCTATGCCCTTCTCGGCACGTTCTACCTCGCCATCCTCCCCGGCTGGCTGGGCCTGGACACCGAGGACGTGCAGTTCTCGACATGGACCATCACCGAAGCCGTACTCATCTTCCTCGGGATCCCGCTGCTCCTCGGCTTCCTCACGCGGACGATCGGCGTGCGCCGCAAGGGGCATGAGTGGTACGACACTCGGTTCGCCCCGAAGATCGCCCCGATCGCTCTCTGGGGGCTCCTCTTCACCATCGTCGTCATGTTCGCCCTGCAGGGCCAGGCCATCACCAGTGACCCGCTGTCCGTGGCGCTCATCGCCGTGCCCCTGCTCATCTACTTCCTCGTGATGTGGTTCACCGCCATGGGGTCCGCCCACGCGCTGGGGCTGTCCTACCCGCGATCGGCGACGGTGGCGTTCACCGCCGCGGGCAACAACTTCGAGCTCGCCATCGCGGTCTCCATCGGCGTGTGGGGCGTGACCAGCGGTGAGGCACTGGCGGGCGTCATGGGCCCGCTCATCGAGGTCCCCGCGCTCGTCGCACTGGTGTACGTGTCCCTGTGGCTGCGCCGCAGGTGGACGTGGAGGTCGACTCCGTCTCCATCGCCGGGGGCCGCGTGAGCGAGCAGCCCACGGTCCTGTTCGTGTGCGTCCACAACGCCGGGCGCTCGCAGATGGCGGCGGCGTACCTCCTGCATCTGTCGGAAGGCCGCGTCGAGGTGAGGTCGGCGGGCTCGGCCCCGGCCGCTGAGGTCAACCCGGCGGTCATCGAGGTGATGCTCGAGGAGGGGATCGACCTGCGCGAGCAGCAGCCGAAGCTGCTCACTCCCGACATGGTGCGCGGGGCCGACGTGGTCGTGACGATGGGCTGCGGCGACGCCTGCCCGGTCTACCCCGGCAAGCGCTACGAGGACTGGCCGTTGGAGGATCCCGCGGGACAGGGACCCGAACACGTTCGCCCGATCCGCGACGCGATCCGCCACCGGGTCGAGGCCCTGCTGAGAGGCCTCGACGCCTAGCCCGCCTCTGCGGGCATGGCACCGGTGCGTGGC
>JBJTJS010000148.1:0-6806 GCA_046096085.1 bacterium | reverse complement strand
GATGAGCAGCCCGAAGATGATCGACTGGAGCTCGAAGACGTTGAGCAGCCCGCCCTGCCCGACCCCGCCGGCGCCGGGGATGAAGCCGGTGAGCCAGTTGACCAGCTTGGGGAGCAGGACCACGAATACCGCGCCCATGATCGAGCCGGTGATGGTGGCGAGGCCGCCGATGAAGATCACCGCGAGGAAGTCGATGGACAGGAAGATGTTCCAGGTCTCCGGGGAGATGCGCCCGATGACGATGGACAGCAGGGCTCCGGAGATCCCCGCGTAGAAGGACGAGACGACGAAGGCCAGCGTCTTGGTCCGCAGCAGCGAGACTCCCATCACCTCGGCCGCCACGTCGCGGTCGCGCACAGCGGCGAAGTTGCGGCCAAAGCGCGAGCGGGCGAAGTTGCGCGCGGCGAAGGCGAGCACGATGAAGATCACCAGGCAGGCGAGGTAGTACGTCGTGAAGCGGTCGATGCGGTAGCCGAAGACGGTGTGGTTGGCGAAGAGGTCGACGCCCAGGAACACCGGGTCCGCCGGGGCCCGGCCGACCCCGGCGCCGCCCGTGATCGGCTTGGCCTCCTTGAAGAAGTGCTCCCCGATGAAGACGAGGCCGAGGGTGAGGATCGCGAGGTACAGCCCCCGCACGCGGGCGGCGAGCGGCGCGAGCACGAGCGCGACGAGGGCCGGCACGATGCCGGCGAGGGGCAGCCAGATCGCCATGTCCCAGCCCAGGCCGATGACGTCGCCCTTGGACTCCCCGCCCAGGACGGCGGCCGTGTAGGCACCCACCCCCATGAAGAACGCCTGGCCCAGGGACACCTGCCCGGCGTAGCCGGTGAGCAGGTTGAGGCCGATGCCCCCGATCGCATAGATGAGCACCGTGGTGAGCAGCGCGACGTTGTCGCGCGCCAGGGCGAACGGCAGGAGACCCAGCACCACGATGCCCGCGATGGCCCAGTTCCGCTTCACCCGCGTGTTGAAGATCGCCATCTCGCGCGCGTAGCTGGTGAAGAGCTGGGGGCGCCCCTTCACCGTGCGCATCGACTCCTTCGTCACGCTCGTCATACCCGCACCACCTCCTTCGTCCCGAACAGGCCGTAGGGGCGCACCATGAGGACGATGATCATGATGATGTAGGGGACGATGACGTCGAAGTTCGCGCCGAGCCAGGGCGCGTAGATCGGCTGGTACGTCCGCGTCAGGGACTCCGCGACGCCGATGATGAGCCCGGCGACGACCGATCCCTTGATCGAGTCGAGGCCGCCCAGGATGATCACCGGCAGCGCCTTGAGTGCCACGAGCGCGATCGTGGTCTCCACGCCCGAGCTCCCCGCCGTGAGCAGGGCTCCAGCGAGCGCCGCCATGGCCGCGGCGATGCCCCAGGACAGGCCGAACATCCGGCCCACGTTGATGCCCTGGGCGAGGCTGGTCTCCTGATCGAAGGCGGTGGCTCGCATGGCGAGGCCGGTGCGCGAGCGCGCCAGGAAGAGGCCGACGAGGCCGATGGCGACGAGGGCGATGACGAGTCGGGCGATGTCGATCGTGAAGAGCCGCGCCCCGAGCACGTCCACGGTGTTGAGCCCGAAGGGATCGTTCACCGTGAGGAGCTCCGAGCCGATGAGCCGGCCCGCCACGATGAGCAGCACGATGAACAGTCCGACCGTGACGGTAGCCGCCGAGAACGCCGGACGCCCCACCATCGGCCGCAGGGCCACGCGCTCCAGGATCATGCCGATGACCGCCATGACGAGCATCCCGAGCAGGACCGACAGCCAGAAGGGCAGGCCCAGCGCGTTGCCGAAGGACCCCGTGACGAAGGCGCCGAGGATCATGAGCGCGGGCGTGGCGAAGTTGATGACGCCGGTCGCCCGGTAGACGATGACGAACGAGACGCCGAGGATGGCGTAGAGCCCGCCCAGGCCGAGGCCGCGAACGAGCGACTCGATGAGGTCCTGCATGGGTCAGGCCTCCGCGCTCACGGCGACGATGACGTCGCTCTGGTCGCCGCCGGGCAGCCGGTCGGCCCCCGAGTACATGTCGTCGATGAGGGCGGCGTACGCGGAGGTCAGCGCCGAGCGCTTCACCGTCTGCGTCGCCGTGAGCTCGCCGTCCTCGTGGTCGAGGGCCTTGGTGAGCATCCGGAACTTCCGGATGTTCTCCACCCGCGCCGTGCCCTCGTTGACCCGCCGGATGATCCCCTGCACCAGGCGGAGGACCTCCTCTCTCTCCGACAGGTCGCGGTACGTCGTGTAGGGGATGCGCTTCGCGCGGGCCCACTGCCCGACGGTGTCCTCCTCGATCCCGACGAGCGCGACGAGGTAGGGCCTCCCGTCGCCCACGACCACCGCCTCCCGGATGAACGGCGACGCCTTGAGCGCATTCTCCAGCTCCGACGGGGAGATGTTCTTGCCGCCGGAGGTGATGATGATGTCCTTGATCCGGTCCACGATCTTCACGTGGGTGCCGTCCACCCACTCCCCGACGTCACCGGTGTGCAGCCACCCGTCCTCGTCGATGGCCTCCGCGGTGGCATCCGGCCGCCCCCAGTAGCCCGCGAACGTGCCCGGGTGCCGGGTGAGGATCTCCCCCGTCCCCTCGACAATCACCAGTTCCACCCCGGGCTGCGGCTCACCGACGGTCCCGAGCTTGATGCGCCCGGAGCGGTTACTCGTCGCGATCGCGCTGTTCTCGGTCATGCCGTACAGCTCGTTGATGACCACGCCCATCGTGAAGAAGAAGTACAGGACGTCCGGGGAGATCGGGCCGGCGGCGGACGCGGCGGCGCGTACCTTGCGCAGGCCGAGCCGGTCCCGCAGCGACCGGTAGAGGAAGACGTAGCCCACGGCGTACCTCAGCCGGCTCCACCAGGTGTGCCGCCCGCCGTGGGCGAGCATGGTGGCGGCGATGCCGTTCCCGACCTTCATCCACACGCCGTAGTTCAGGCGCTTGAGGCGGGAGGCGGCCGCCATCCGCACCTCGACCGCGGCCTTGAGCTTCTCCCAGATGCGCGGCACCGCGAAGAAGAGCGTGGGCTGGACCTCGCGGAGGTTGACCGTCACGGTGTCGATGGACTCCGCGAAGTGCACGACGGCGCCGGAGACCGCGTTGGTCCACGTGGTGACCGCCCGCTCGGCGACATGGCAGAGGGGGAGGTAGGACAGGATGACGTCGCCCGCGTTGGGTGGCGGGTCGTAGAGCCCGCCTCCGTCGACGATGACGGCGCTGGCGAACTCGACGTTCGCGTTGCTCAGCATCGCGCCCTTGGGCGGCCCCGTGGTGCCCGACGTGTAGACGAGGGTCACGATGTCGTCGGGTACCGCCTGGGCGGCGCAGTCCTCCAGCGCCCTGGGGTGCGCCTCCCGGTGGGCGCGGCCGCGCTCGAGGAATTCCTCCCAGCCCATGAGCTTGGGATGGTCGATCGAGGCCACGCCGCGGGCGTCGAGGTAGACGATCGCCTCCAGAGCGGGGCACTGGGCCTCGACGAGCAGCGCCTTGTCCACCTGCTCCTGGTCCTCCGCGATGAGGACTCTCGCTCCGCAGTCGGTGAGGACGTGCGCCACCTCGGGGGCCGGGTTCGTCGGGTAGAGGCCGACGGTGATGCCCCGCACGGCGTTGGTGCCCAGGTCGGCGTACAGCCACTCGGGGCGGTTCTCCGAGTGGATCGCCACCCGATCGCCGGGCTCGATCCCCAGCGACAGCAGCGCGTGGCCCACCAGGCTCACGTGGTCGGCGTACGTCCCCCAGGTGACGTCCTGCCAGATGCCCAGCCGCTTGGCCCTCATGGCGACGGCGTCGGGTGACTGGGCGGCACGGGCCTGGACGGCGCTCACCAGCGTCCAGGTCCCGGTCACGGGCTCGGCGACCGCGGTCATCAGGCCTCCCTCGCTGCCTCGGTGATGTCCTCGCCCAGGTAGGCGCGGATGACGTGGGGGTCGGCCTGGACCTCGGCCGGGGTGCCCAGGGAGATGCGCTCGCCGAAGTCCAGGACGAGCACTCGATCGGCGAGATCCATGACCAGGCCCATGTCGTGCTCGACCAGGACCATCGTGACCCCCATCTCCGCGCGGACGTCGAGGATGAAGCGCGCCATGTCCTCGGTCTCCTCGACGTTCATCCCCGCAACCGGCTCGTCGAGGAGCAGCACCTTCGGGTCCATCGCGAGGGCGCGCCCCAGCTCCACGCGCTTCTTGACGCCATAGGGCAGCATGCCCACGGGGAACGCGCGGTAGCCAGCGATGTCGAGGAAGTCGATGATCCCCTCGACAACCTCGCGGTTGGCGACCTCTGATCGGCGGGCCTTGCGGCCGAAGAGGAACGCGGAGGCCACGGAGTAGTCCATGTGAAGGGCGCGACCGAGCATGAGGTTGTCGAGGACCGTGAGGTTGTCGAAGAGCTCGATGTTCTGGAACATGCGGGCCACCCCGAGGCGCGCGATGTCCTCGGGGCGCTTGCCGAGGATCTCGGCACCGTCGAGCAGGATGCTGCCGGCCTGGGGGTGGTAGACGCCGGAGATGCAGTTGAAGATGGAGGTCTTGCCGGCGCCATTGGGGCCGATCACGGCGAAGAGCTCCCGGGGCATCACGTCGAAGCTCACGTCGCGGATGGCCTGGGTGCCCCCGAAGGCCAGGGACAGCCCCTCCACCGCCAGGGCGGGCCGGTCACTCAACTCAGCCACCTCTTCCGGCGCCGGTACTGCTTGACGTCGCGCAGCGAGCCCTTCCCCTCGCCGCGCAGGCCCAGGTAGAACTCGCGGATGTCATCGTCCTCCCGCAACTGCTCGGCGGGCTTGTCCATGACCACGCGGCCGGTCTCAAGGACGTAGCCGTGGCTCGCGACCGACAGGGCCATGGTGGCGTTCTGCTCGACCAGCAGCACCGACGTACCACCCACGTTGATCTGCTGGATGAGATCGCGCAACTGCTGCACGATCTTCGGCGCGACGCCGAGCGACGGCTCGTCCAGGAGCAGGTAGCGCGGACGCGCCATGAGCGCGCGGCCGATCGCGAGCATCTGCTGCTCGCCGCCGGAGAGGTAGCCCGCCGTCTGCTTGCGGCGCTCGGCGAGGACGGGGAACATCGCGTACGCGCGATCCAGGCCCTCGGCGATATCGGCACGCGAGGCGGTGTGCCCGCCCGCCTTGAGGTTCTCCTCGACGGTGAACTCCCGGAAGATGCGCCGGCCCTCCATCACCTGGCCGATGCCGGCCGACACGACCGCCGGCGCGGCCAGCGAGGCGATGTCCCGGCCATCGAGGGTGACCCTGCCCTTGGTGATGCGCCCGCGGTGGACGTCCAGCAGGCCCGTGATCGCCCGCAGCACCGTGGTCTTGCCCGCGCCATTGGGCCCCAGGAGCGCCACGACGGATCCCTCGGGCACATTGAGGCTGACCCCCTTGAGGACCAGGATGACATCCTCGTAGACCACCTCGAGGTTCTCCACGGCCAGCACGGCCCAACCCCCTCCTCGGTGGCCACCTCCGCTTCCCGGACATCCTGCCAGGAATTCCCCGGTCCGCGTCCCGCGTTCGGTAGCGCGGACGCCGAGGCTTTGACACAGTGTTCCCGTGGGATCTCCGTGGGGGGGCTCCCTCTTGAGGAGGTTCGACATGCGGTCACGGAGCACGGTGCGGGCGCTCGCGGTCGCGGCGGTCGCCGCCCTGGCCCTCGCGGCCTGCGGCGGAGGGTCCACGGACACCAGCACGCCGACGGATGCGGCCACGACGGAGGGTCCCAATCCTCGCGAGGGCATCGCCTTCGACGTGGGCGTGACCGAGGAGCCCTGCCCCGAGGCCATCAACCCCGACAACGGGTGCATCTACCTCGGCGTCCTCTCCGACCTCACGGAGGGGCCGTTCGCGCCTCTCGCCACCCAGGTGGTCACGGGACAGCAGGACTTCTGGAAGTACGTCAACGAGCAGGGCGGCATCTCCGGCTTCGACGTGAACATGGCGGCGAACACGCGCGACAACAAGTACGACCCGGCCGTGCACAGCCAGGAGTACCGCGCGATCGAGCCCAACATCCTCGCCCTGGCCCAGACACTCGGCACGCCCCAGACCCAGGCGATCCTGCCGGACATGGAGGCCGATCAGGTCATCGGCGTCCCCGCATCGTGGTGGTCAGGCTGGCAGTTCCCCGAGAGCGACGGCGGCGTGATCCTGGAGTCCGGCTCGTCGTACTGCATCGCCGCCATGGGCGGCCTCGACTGGTGGGTGGAGAACAAGACGCCCATCACCAAGCTGGTCGCCGTCGGCTACCCCGGTGACTACGGCGGCGACTATGCCGCGGGTGCCGAGAAGTGGGCCGCTGCAAACGGCGTCGAGTTCGCGGGCATCGTCGAGACGGCGCCCAACGCCACCGCCGGCAACCAGGATGCGGCCGTGTCGGCCGTCGTCGAGTCGGGGGCGGACGTCGTCGCGATCGCGGTAGGCCCGGCGGAGGCCGCCGAGATCATCGGCAAGGCCGTTGCCTCCGGCTTCACGGGGAAGTTCCTCGGCGCGGCGCCGACGTGGAACCCTCTCCTGCTGCAGACCGCGGCCGCGCCCGCGCTCATCGCCAACTACACCAATGTCGGCACGACCGGTTCCTTCGGGACACCGTCGGCGGCGATGGACGCGATGAAGGCCCAGCTCGGGGAGGGCATCCTGCCCTCGAACGACGGCTACACCTACGGCTGGGTCTGGCAGTACCCGCTCAAGGCGGCCGTGTCCCGGGCCGCCTTGAGCGGGTACTGCCAGACCCAGCCGTAGGTGTAGCCGTCGTTCGAGGGGCGGATGCCCGCCCCGAGCGGGGCCTTCATCGCGTCCATCGCCGCCG
>JBJTJS010000147.1:0-16404 GCA_046096085.1 bacterium | reverse complement strand
GACCGCCAGCGCCCGCACCTGTCCCGCCCGGCCCGCCGCTCGACCTGTCGGGGACGGGTGGTGATGGAACCGTGTCACTCACCTGGAAGCCACCGTCATCATCGGGATCCTTTGCGATCACGCAGTATCAGGCCGAGGCATCCCCGGGAGGAGCGATCTGTCTCACCGCCTCGCCCGCGCTGGCCTGTCTGGTTGACGGCTTGTCGAATGGCACGGCGTACACCTTCCAGGTCCGGGCCCTCAGCGGGGCCGGCTGGGGCGAATGGTCACTGCCGAGCTCTCCGGTGACGCCGGTCGGACCCACCCCGCCGGCGGCCACGATCCTCATCGTCGGCTCGCGGGGCCAGGGCCCGAACGCCGGACGGGTCTACGTCGCGGGCACGACCACGGGACTCGAGGGCGAGCGGGTCCGCGCCCGGGTCAGGCTGGCCGGTCAGCCGCGCTACAAGTCCGGAGTCACCCGACCCGTGTCCGCGGATGGGACGTTCACCTGGCAGCGCAAGAGCAAGAAGCGGACGTACGTCTATTTCTCGGCCGGGCAGACCCGCTCCAAGCGAGTGATCATTCCTTCCCCGGCGCCGCCCCAACTCGACTAGGCGATCGCTATGCGATCTATGGGGCGGATTCGGCGCGCATAGATGACATAGCGATCGCCCAGTGGGGATTCGGGGCCGGAAATGCGGGGTGTGAGAGCCGCATCGAGGCGCTGACGACGGTGTGATCTGTGTCACTCCCGACACGCCGTGGCCATTCGGGCAAATCGGACATGGTGACACCAGTGCTCCTCCTGGGGCGTTTGTGAATCCCGTGTCAAGCAGCCACGTGACGCACGGTACGGATGTGACTGATCCGTGACCTTCCTGTTACCGTCCATGACCGGTCAGTTGACCGTTGATCCGCCGACGAAGGGACGACCGTGACGTACGACGCCCACGGGCAACCCCCCGCCCGCACGCCGCGCCCCGGCGAACGCCGCAGCGCGGTCCGCGCCGCCGACATGCAGCGCGTCTACCGGCAGCGCCGCCTCGCCGTCCTCGGGATCGCCCTCGCGGTCATCCTCGCGGCCGCCATCGCCCTGCCGCTCGCGGTCCTCGGCGGAGGCGACGACACCCGGGTCGCGACGGACATCCGGTACTCCGAGCCCACCGGCGGAGCGACGTCGGGCTCGTCGGAGCCGGCCCAGGCCGGCACCTGGGGCGCGGTCACCTCGACCCTCGGCGCCGTCACGGGCGTCTCAGGCCGCGCTCAGGCGGGCGCCCCCGCCGGCCAGGAAGCGACGGCGGTCACGGCCGCGGCCGAGAAGAAGGACGACCCGGCCAAGCTCCGCGCTCGCGCGGAGAAGCTGCCCGTGCTCGCCCTGGGCGACTACGGCACCGTCATCGAGGTGGCCCAGGAGGCCCTCGGGATCGATCCGACCGGCTACTTCGGCCCCGTCACCGCGGCTGCGGTTGCCGACTTCCAGCAGTCCATGGGCCTGCCGGCCACCGGCATGGTGGCGACGTACACCTGGAGCCAACTCGGCTCCGACGTCATCTCCCGCGCGTCCACGCAGGCCAAGAAGGGCGGCTACACCGACGGGGAGCCCCCCGCCGAGGAGGAGCCCGCTCAAGAGGAAGCGGCACAGGACGACGCCGCGCAGGACGACTCGGGCCAGTCCGAATCCGACCAGGGCTCCGGCCAGGAGGAGACGGCCGAGGAGGACTCCGGCAACGTCGTGGCGACGTCCCGCTCCGGGGAAGGCAAGCCCCCGGTCCTGGAGGAGACGGACTCCGGCGAGGCCGTGGCCGTCCTGCAGCGCGCCCTGGGCGTCAAGCCCGTGAGCGCGTACTTCGGCCCGGTCACCTCGAAGGCGGTCCGGGCGTTCCAGGAGTCCGCCGGCCTGCCCACCACGGGCGTGGTCGCGCGGTACACCTGGGGAGCGCTCGGCGACGAGGTGGCGGCGGCGGCCGCCGAGGCGCACGCGACGTACGGCACGGAGTTCGGCCCCGGCGTCCCGGACGAGGAGTCCGGCAATGGCGGCGGCAATGGCGGCGGCAACGGCAACGGCAACGGCGGCGGTGGAGGCAACGGCAACGGTGGCGGTGGAGGCAATGGCGGTGCCACGCCCTCCACCAACGGCCGCTTCTGCCCGGTCGCCAACTTCACCTACGGCGACGGCCTCGGCGCACCGCGACCGGGCGGTCGCTCCCATGCGGGCCTCGACCTCATGGGCTCCTACGGCGAGCCGATCTACGCCATCGACGGCGGCACGGTGACGCGGGCGGAGTACCAGTCCAACGGCGCCCTCGTGCTGGACATCACCGGCCCGAACGGCATGTTCTTCTACGGCCACTTCGATTCGATCAACGTCGGGTACGGCGACGAGGTCCAGGCCGGCGACCTCATCGGGCTCATGGGCGACACGGGATCCCCGGGCGCGGTTCACCTCCACCTGGAGTACCGTCCGAACGGATGGTCGGGCGGTGCGGAAGACGTCGAGCCCTTGATCCGCCAGCTCTGCGGCTGACCACCGACGACCGGCTGACGCGACGCCGGGGGACCGGACCCGAGGGGGGCCCGGGCCCCCGGCGTCGTGCTATTGCTGGGGGATGAGCGTGTCGTTGAGCTGAGAGGTGTCCAGGGTCAGGATGCTCCAGATCAGGTACGCGGCGATGAGGATCGCCGCGATGATCGACAGCACGATGAACAACCGCGCCCGCTCCGAGGCCCGTAGCGCTTGCTCCATGTCGCCGCTCTTGCGTGCGGAGTTGGACTTGATGGAGAAGTACACCGCGAACACGGCCAGCGGCCACGCGCAGAAGATCACCGCGAGGATCGACGGCAGCAGGTAGTCGCGCACCGGAGGGCCTTCGCCCATGACGTTCGCCGGGGCAACCGGTGGCGGGAGGGCGGACGGCGCCGCCCCCTCATGTGCCACGGGATCGGCCTTGACGCGCGTCTCCTTCGTCCACGAGGTCCCGGTCCAGTAGCGCTGCAGGTGGTCGGTGAAGGGGTCGTCGTACCAGCCGGCATCCATCGCGGCCTTGCCGGGCCCCTGGGGGGTGTACTCGGGAGGGACGGTCATCGCGGGCCTAGGAGAAGAGGGCGCTGTAGCCGTTGAGGGCGGGCTGTCCGCCCAGGTGGGCGAAGAGGACCGTGCTCGAGTGGTCGATCTCGCGGGCCCCCACCAGGCGGAGCAAGGCCGCCATCGACTTCCCCTCGTACACGGGGTCGGTGATCATGCCCTCCAGGCGCGCCGCCGTGCGCATGGCGTCGAGCGTCTCGTCGTCGGGGATGCCGTAGATGCCCGCGTGGAACCGCTCGTCGAGCTCCACGTCGTCGAGAGTGATCTCACGGCTCACGCCGATGTGCTGGGCCGTATCGGCCGCGATGCGCGCCACCTGCTCACGGGTCTCCGCCGGCTTGGCCGATCCGTCGACGCCGAGCACGCGACGCGGGCGGGCGCCCTGCTCCTCCAGGTACGCGAAGCCGGCGATCATGCCGGCCTGCGTGGAGCCCGTGACCGAGTTGACGATGATGGTGTCGAAGAAGACGTCGAGCTGCCGCTCCTGCTCGGCGAGCTCGTAGGCCCATCCGGCGAAGCCGAGGCCGCCGAGAGGATGGTCGGAGGCGCCGGCGGGAATCGCGTACGGGACGCCCCCGGACTCCTCGATCTCGCGCAGCGCGCGCTCCCAGCTCTCCTTGAAGCCGATGCCGAAATCGGCCTTGACCAGGCGGACGTCCGCGCCGGCCAGGCGGCTGAGCAGGATGTTGCCCACCTTGTCGTAGACGGAGTCGGGCCAGTCGACCCAGCTCTCCTGCACGAGCACGCACCCCAGCCCGGCCCGTGCGGCCACGGCCGCGACCTGCCGGGTGTGATTGGACTGGACGCCGCCGATGGACACGAGCGTGTCGCAGCCCGGCGCCAGGGCGTCGGCGACGAGGTACTCCAGTTTGCGGGTCTTGTTGCCGCCGAAGGCGATCCCGCTGTTGCAGTCCTCGCGCTTGGCCCACACGGATGCGCCGCCCAGATGCGCCGTGAGCCTCTCCAGCGGATGGACCGGGGAGGGCCCGAAGAGCAGCGGGTAGCGCGGGAAGGACTCCAGGGTGGTCCCGGTGCTCATGCGGGCTCCGATCGCGGGGGTGGCCCCATCCTAGGCGGGTCCGGTCGGACCGACTCGGTGCGCTCACCGGCGCGACGCCGTAGATTCGCCGCGTGGCCCGCTACGTCAGTGCCGATGGTGTCCTGACGCCGGAGGGCGTCGTGGCGCCGGGCTGGGTCGCCGTGGACGGGGAGACGATCGCCGCGGTGGGCGGCGGGGACGCGCCGGCAGGCGCGGAGCACGATGCGGTGGAGGGGCTGCTCGTCCCCGGCTTCATCGACCTGCACTGCCACGGCGGCGGGGGTGCGGCGTACACCTCGGCGGATCCGGAGCAGATCCGCATCGCGGCCCGGACCCATCTCATGCACGGGACGACGACGACGAACGCCAGCCTCGTGTCGGCTACTTACGACGACCTCGTCGCGCAGGTCCAGGCGCTCGTCCCCTTCGTGGACGACGGGACGCTCCACGGCATCCACCTGGAGGGTCCGTGGATCTCCCGCGACTACTGCGGCGCGCACGACCCGGCGACGCTGCGCGCCCCGGACCCGAGCGAGGTCGCGGAGGTCCTCGCCGCTGGCGGCGGCAGGATCCGCATGGTCACCCTCGCCCCGGAACTCGACGGGGCCCTGGAGTCGATCCCCCTCATCGTGGAGGCGGGCGCCATTGCGGCGGTGGGTCACACCGGAGCTGACGCGGACAGGGCCAGGGCGGCCGTCGACGCGGGTGCGACGGTCGCCACGCACCTGTTCAACGCCATGCCGCCGCTGCTGCATCGGGCCCCGGGCCCGGTGGGCGCGCTGATGTCCGATCCGCGGGTCGTCGTCGAGCTCATCTGCGACGGCGTCCACCTCAGCCCGGACGTGGTGTCCCTCGCGATGGGAGTCGCCTCGGAGCGATGCGCCCTCATCACCGACGCCATGTCGGCGGCCGGAGCGGCGGACGGGGAGTACCTCATCGGGAGCCTCGACGTGCTCGTCCGGGACGGGGAGGCTCGACTGGCGTCGAACGGATCGCTCGCCGGGAGCACGCTGCTCATGGGGACGGCGGTCCGCACAGCGGCGATCATCGCCGGTCGCGGCATCGACCAGGCGAGCCGGGCGGCCTCCCAGGTCCCCGCGACAGCGCTGGGGCTGCCCGATCGCGGTCGCATCGCGCCCGCCCAGCGTGCGGACCTCGTGTGCCTGGATGACGATCGGCGCGTCACCCGCGTCATGCGCGCGGGTCAGTGGGTGACGTGAGCCTCGTCAGGCGCGGCTAGAGGGTCTCGGTGACCTTGCGCAGGCCGCGGGGGGCGTCGGGATCGTGCCCCCGTGCGATCGCCATGGCGTAGGCCAGCTGCTGCAGGGGGATGATCTGCAGGATGGGCGCGAGGTCCTCGGCCACGTCGCGCGGCAGCCACGCCTGCTCCGCCGCCGTGGGAGCACGATCGGCGTCGCCGACGACGAGGAGGTCGGCGCGGCGCTCCATGAGGCGGTCCAGGACCGGCTGCATGGCGGCCCCGCCGGCGCCGTACGGGACGATCGCGATGACGGGTCGGTCCTCGTCGACCATGGCCAGCGGCCCGTGCATGAGGTCGGCACTGGAGAACGCATGGGCCGAGAGGTACGACGTCTCCATCAGCTTGAGGGCTGCCTCGCGCGCCGTCGGGTAGGCGAACCCCCGCGCGGTCGTGACCAGGCGCTCGACGAACCGGTATCGCGGGGAGACTCGAATGCCGTCCGCGCGCTCGACCACCTCCGCAGCAGCAGCGGGAACCCCGGCGGCGCGAGCGGGGTCGCCCTCGGCCCAGTGCTCGGCGAGCAGCCAGAGGGCGAGAAGCTCCGAGGTGTAGCTCTTCGTGGCCGCGACGGCGTTCTCCGGGCCTGCGAGAACGTCGATCCCCAGGTCGCTCGCCCGGGCGAGAGGGGAGTCCGGAGCATTGGTGACGGCGACCGTGAAGGCGCCGCCGTCGCGCGCGCGCTGGGTGGACTCGATGAGGTCAGGCGACCCACCCGACTGGCTGACGGAGACCCACAGGACCCCGGCGTACTTCGGCTGGGTCCCGTAGACGGTGAGGGTCGAGGGCGAGACGAGGCCCGCGGGAAGCCCGAAGCGCGTCTCCACGAGGTACTTGAAGTACAGGGCGGCGTGATCCGACGTGCCGCGGGCCGCCAGCAGGACCGTGCGTGGCTCGCGCGCGCGCACCGCTGCCGCGACCTCGGCGATGGGCCCGCTGCCCTCCTCGAGCAGGCGGGCCAGGGCGATGGGCTGCTCGGCAATCTCCGCCGCCATGACGGCGCCGCGCGCGAGGGGTTCGCCGGGCATGTCAGGCGTCGGGATCGGCGACCTCGCCGAGGGGGCCGGGCGGAGGAACCGTGTGCTCCACGCGCAGCGCCGCACCCATGGCGCCGCCGAGATCCCCCAGGGCGGCACTGAGCACCTGCGGGGTCTTCTCCGGGAGGATGAGGTGGGGGACCATCGCGTCGCGGATTCGATCGGCGAACGGCGTGCCCAGTCGGCACCCCAGACCCCCGCCGATGACGACCGCTTCCACGTCCAGCAGGTTCACGGCGCTGGCTGCCGCGAGCCCGAGGGCCCACACTGCGCGATCGACGAGCTGGACCGCCATGTCGTCGTCCTTCTCGAGCGCCTTGGCCCACACGCCGCTGGACAGGCGGGTGCGCTCCTTCTTCTTCATGATCTTGAAGAGCTGCGTCTTGCGGCCCTTGGCCACGAGCTTGCGCGCCTTGATCTCCATGGCGGCTCGCCCGGCGTACGCCTCCAGGCATCCCCGTCGGCCGCACGGGCACGGAGCCCCATCGGGCTCGACGACCATGTGTCCCACCTCGCCGGCGGCACCGCGGCCGAGCCACAGCTCGTCGTGGATGACGATCCCGCCGCCCACGCCCGTGCCGCAGAAGATGCCGAGCATCGAGTCGTACGGGCGCCCCGCGCCGAGTTGGGATTCCGCCATCACGCCCACCTGGACGTCGTTGGCGAGTTCGATGGGCACTCCGAGCGCCTGGCGCATCGGGCCGGCCACCTCGACCGTTCCGAGCCAGTCGGGGAGGTTGCCGGCGTGGCTCACGGTCCCGCTGTCGTGGTCGATCTGGCCCGGCGCACCCACGCCCACGCCCGACAGGTCGCTCGGGGATGCCCCGGCGTCGGCGAGTGCCGAGCGCACGGCCTCCACCATGGCGTCGATGACGCCCTGGGGGCCGCGGTCTTGCGGGGTGGGGATGCGGCACTGCCCCACCACGTTGCCGTCGGGATCGACGATGGCGACCTGGATCTTGGTCCCCCCTAGGTCCACGCCCGCGCGAAGCATCAGCCCTTCCCCTTCCCCAGGTCGACGTGCTGGCCGCCCGAGGCCGTGCCCGCGTCAGGCCACGAGCCGCCGTTCTCCCAGAACTCCTGGATCTCCTCGAGCTCCCGCCCCTTGGTCTCGGGCGCGAGCCGGAACACGAAGATCCAGGCGAGCACCGCGAGAATAGCGAAGATCCCGAAGGACCACGCACCGCCGATGGTCGACAGCACCGTGAGGACGAACTGGGCGAGGAGGATGTTGGCCAGGAGGTCCGAGCCGAGCATGGCGCTGGACCCGTAGCCGCGCAGGCGAGCGGGGAAGCTCTCGCTGGAGTAGACCCACACCAGGGCGCCGAACCCGAACACGAAGCCGATGTTGATGCCGGCGAGGCCGAGGAAGCCCAGGACGATCTGCCCCGTGGTGAACGAGTCGCCCTGCTGCGTCGCGAACGTCAGCACCATCATGAGCTGGGACACGATCATGATGCTGATGCCGGTGAGGAGGATCGGTCGGCGCCCCCACCGGTCGACCACGAGCATCGAGGTGAGCACGGCGATGAGCGCGATGCACTGCACCAGGGTCGACATGAGGATGGACTCGGTGTTGGTGTTGATGCCCATGGCCTGGAAGATCTTGGGGCCGTACGCCACGGTGGCGTTGATGCCCGTGATCTGGATGAAGAACCCCAGTCCGACGACGAAGACCGTGGCGCGGAGGTAGGGCTTGCGCAGCATCTCCCGAAGGCGTCCACCGCGCTCGCTGGACAGTGCGTCCGTGATCTCGCGAAGCTCGGCGTCGACGTCGGCGTCGGGGTCGGTGCGCTCCAGCGACGTGCGCGCCTCCTCGATACGGCCCTTCATCACCAGCCACCGCGCGGTCTCGGGAAGGCGGATCAGGGCGGGGATGAGCAGGAGTGCCGGGACGGCGGCGAGGCCCAGCATGATGCGCCAGTTGATGGACTCGTCGAGGCCGCTCAGCGCCAAGGCGCCGACGTATCCGAGGATGATCCCGATCACCGCGGCTACCTGGTAGGCCACGAGCGTGGCCCCACGGATCCTGGCGGGGACCGACTCGGCGACGAAGATCGGCACGGCAATGAGCGAGACGCCGATGGTGAGACCCAGGAAGAAGCGCGAGACGCCCAGCATCAGCGGTGACATCGCGACCGCGCTGAGGAGGCAGAAGATCACGTAGCCCACCGCCACCCCCACGATGGAGGGCTTGCGTCCGAAGCGGTTGATGACGAAGCCGCCCGCAAGTGCCCCGATGAGCTCGCCGTAGACGGTGGCCGTGACGATGGTCTCGACGGCCGACTCGTTGCCGGTCAGTCCGAAGTAGGACTCGAAGTACAGCTGGGCGCCCGCGACGTTCGAGCCGTCGTAGCCGTAGATGATGCCGAGGGTCGCTGCCGAGATCGCGACAACCCAGGCGGACCGGGGCACGGCCTTCTTGTCCGTCGCCTCCGCCATCGCACCCTCCCCGTCCGTTGCGCCCTGCGGCGAGGCTAGTCAGGGGGGCGGCGGCGCGGCAGGGTTAGCCGGAAATTCGCCCGGCCCCCCGTCGCGGTCAGGCTGAGGGCGACGCTTCGGGGCTGGGAGACAGGGACGCCTCGCCACTCGACGGAGCGGCAGGCGCGCTCGGCGCCGAGGGGCTGGGGCAGCCCGGGCCCGAGAGGGAGGGCGAGGGCTCGAGGATCGCCGACTCCACCTCCGACTGCGGGGCGACCTGCGTGAACGCCGCCCCCAGGGCCGTGTCGATCGTGGCGTCGGATCGCCCGTCGTCGACGAGGACGGCTCCCGGCAGGTAGAACGCCATGAGCTTCGCCGCCGACTCGCCGGACGGGCCGTGCCGGATCTCGGCCACGCCCGACACGGCCTTGCCCAGCGGGTCGTTGTCGATCGTGCCGATCACGAATCCGCGCCGCTGGAGCTCTTCGGCGGTCGTGGCCGCGAGGCCCGTCCGATCCGTCGCGTTGTAGACGTTCGTGGTCACCTGGGACGTGCTCGGAAGCCCCGTGCCGGGAGTGACGGTCACCGTGACGCAGGGCTTGGGCTCGGTGGTCGCGCTCGAGGACTCGGAGGTTGCGGTCGTCTCAGCCGCCGTCGGCGACGGTACGCTGGATGAGCTGCCCTGGATGACGCGCGACAGACCGTAGCCCGCGGCAAACAGCACGATCATGCCCACGACGACCAGCACGATCGCCACCACGGGGCTCTTCTGCTTGCGGTGCCGAGCGGATACGCGCGGTCCGGATGTCGGGGTGCTCATGCGGCGGTTCCTCCTGTCGAGGACATGGCGTCGAGGTCGAGTACGCGGGCGTGCAGGACCATGCGCTGCTGGAGGGCTGCGCGCACGGCCCGGTGAAGGCCATCCTCGAGGTAGAGGGTCCCCCGGTACTTCACGACGTGGGCGAAGAGGTCGCCGTAGAAGGTGGAGTCGTCGGAGAGCAGTGCGTCGAGATCGAGGGTGCGCTTCGTCGTGACGATGTCCGTGAGGCGCAACTGCCGGGGGGCGACCTTCGACCAGTCCCCGATGCTCAGGCCGTGATCGGGGTAGGGACGGCCCTCGCCCACGGACTTGAAGATCACTCGTCAAGTCTAGGTGGCGAGTGCTCGGGATCCGGCCCTCACGGCGTGCGACACGGATCACCGCCGGCGGGGCCGCCCCGCGCGGGCAGCCTCGGGTCGGCGAAGCCGCCCCGCGTGGTGTCGGGGGCTGCCCGGGTACGCTCGGCGGCGGAGGATTCGCCTAGTGGCCTAGGGCGCACGCTTGGAAAGCGTGTTGGGGGCAACCCCTCACGGGTTCAAATCCCGTATCCTCCGCGGCGGACCGCGTCCTTGCCGCGGGCTGCTCGGGTGCCCGCGGCAGGGGCGCGGGGCCGTCGGGACCGGCGCGGTCCCTAGACTCGAGTCGACCCCCCGTGCGGCGGCACCCTGCCGAATCCCCCCAGGGCCGGAAGGCAGCAAGGGTAGGCGGGCTCTGTCGGGTGCGCGGGGGGTCCCGCACACCCGCCCTCGTGCTCTCCCGTCTTGTCCGTGGCCGCACAGCCCCGTCGCCGGCCGGCCCTCGGCGTCGGCGTACCCCGTTACAGTGACCGGGTGTCCATGGCCCTGTACCGCACCTACCGCCCGGGCACCCTGGCGGAGGTCGTCGGCCAAGAGCACGTGACGCAGCCCCTGGGCCGGGCACTCGCCCAGGACCGCCTCCATCACGCGTACCTCTTCTCCGGGCCGCGTGGATGCGGCAAGACGTCGACCGCGCGGATCCTCGCCCGCTCGATGAACTGCGAGCAGGGCCCGACAGCAGAGCCGTGCGGGGTCTGCCAGAGCTGCGTCGACCTCGCGCCCAACGGCCCGGGGTCGATCGACGTCATCGAGCTCGACGCGGCGAGCCATGGTGGCGTGGATGACACCCGGGACCTGCGCGAGCGCGCCATGTTCGCCCCGGTGTCCTCGCGGTACAAGATCTACATCGTGGACGAGGCCCACATGGTGAGCCCCGCCGGATTCAACGCACTCCTCAAGGTCGTCGAGGAGCCGCCCGAGCACGTTCGGTTCATCTTCGCGACCACAGAGGCCGACAAGGTCCTCCCGACCATCCGCTCACGCACCCACCACTACACCTTCCGCCTCGTGCCCGCCCGTCTCCTCCAGCAGCATCTCGCGGACATCTGCGCGCGGGAGGGGGTCGCCGCAGACCCGGCCGCCCTCGCCCTGGTGGCCAGGAGCGCGGGGGGGAGCGTCCGCGACTCGCTGTCGCTCCTAGGGCAGCTCGTGGCGGGGTCCGGTCCCGACGGAGTGACCTACGACCTCGCCGCCTCCACGCTCGGGGTGACCGAGTCGGCCCTGCTGGACGCCACCGTGGAGGCCATCTCCTCGGGGGACGGCGCGGCACTGTTCGGCGTCATCGACCGTGTCGTCGAAGCGGGACACGATCCGCGGCGCTTCGCGACGGACCTCCTGCAGCGGTTCCGCGACCTCATTGTCATCGCGGCCATGCCCGCGGACGATGCCCAGCAGCTTCTCGACGTTCCCGACGCCGAGTGGGATGCCATGGAGGCCCAGAGCAGGGGGATGGGGCTGGCCGAGCTCTCGCGCGCGGCCGATCTGGTGAGCGAGGGGCTGTCGGAGCTCCGCGGCGCCACCGCGCCGCGCCTGGCCCTGGAACTCCTGGGCGCGCGCCTGCTGCTCCCCTCCAGTGACGACTCCCAGCGCGGGCTGGCCGCCCGGCTCGACCGGCTCGAGCGCGGGGCGCCGATGCCCCCGGTGTCCGCCCCCGCGGAACCGACGGCGGCGCGACGCAGCCGCAGCGCGCCGGCACCCGCCGCGCCTCCCCCGGCCGTGCCTCCGCCGGCCGCGCCTCCCCCGGCCGTGCGCCCCATGTCCGAGGTGCTCTCCGGGACTCCCGAACCCGCCCCGGGCGCGCCATCGCCGGCCGCGCCACCCGAGCGGTCCGGCCCGTCCGAGGCAGCCCTGACCCTCGCCGACATCGCCACGATGTGGCCCGCCGTCCTCGAGGGGCTCAAGTCGATGTCCCGGGTGGCCTGGATGCTGTTCAGCGATTCCACGCCGGTGTCCTGGGAGGACGGCGTCCTGGCGGTGTCCGTCCCCGATGTGGGCAAGGCCAACAACGCCCGCGCGAACGGCCATGACCAGCGGCTGCGACAGGTGATCCTCGACAGCCTCCGCGTCGACGTGCGCGTCGATGTCGTCGCAGGGGGAACGTCGGTCGCCCCCGCCCCTGCGGCCGTCGCGGCGGATCTCCCGAGCCCCGACGACGCCGACGACTCCGAGGTCCTCACCGGGGAGTCCCTGGCGATGCGGGAACTCGGGGCGACGGTCATCGGCGAGATCGAGCAGGGCTGATCGTTGTACGAAGGTGCGCTCGCAGACCTCATCGAGGAGCTCGGGAGGCTCCCGGGGATCGGGCCCAAGAGCGCGCAGCGCATCGCCTTCCACCTGCTGCAGGCGCCCGAGGACCAGGTGCGCGAGCTCGCGGAGACTCTCCTCGTCCTCAAGCAGCGCGTGCGGTTCTGCGTGGTGTGCGGCCACGTGACCGACGAGGAGGAGTGTCGCATCTGCCGGGATCCGCGCCGCGACCACTCCGTCCTGTGCGTGGTCGAGGAGCCGAAGGATGTCATCGCCATCGAGCGCACCGGGGAGTATCGGGGGCGCTACCACGTCCTCGGAGGCGCGATCAGCCCCATCGACGGCGTCGGCCCCGACGACCTGCGCATCCGCGAACTGCTCCAGCGCCTCGCTGACGGTGCAGTCCAGGAGGTGATCCTCGCCACCGACCCCAACCTGGAGGGCGAGGCGACGGCGACGTACCTCGCGCGCACCCTGGCGCCGATGGGACTGACCGTCACGCGTCTCGCGAGCGGGCTTCCGGTGGGCGGCGATCTGGAGTATGCCGACGAGGTCACCCTGGGACGCGCCTTCGCGGGCCGGCGCCGCTTGGATTAGCGCGCCGTCAAAGGGACCTAGGTCCCGTCGGATCCGGGGCTTGGTGCTGTCGCAGAAGGGACCGCCGGACCTGCAAGAGACCGCACGGGCCGACATAGCCTGAATGACGTGGACGCCACGCAGCAGGTGCAGGACCGATTCCGGTCGCTGCTCAGCGCGGAGGAAGTGGGGCACGCGCTCGGCATAGACGTGTCCACGGTGTACCGCATGGCCGGGGACGGGCGCCTTCCCGCGCGCAAGATCGGGCGGCAGTGGCGGTTCCCCGCCGAGGCCGTGCGGCCCCAGTATCCTCCCGCCGCGCTCGACCCGGGGCTGGCCCACGCCACCATCGCCGTCGCCGCCGACCTGCTCGGCGTGATGCTCGTCGTGACGGATCTCGAGGGTCGGCCCCTCACACCGTTCGCCAACCCGTGTCGTCGATTCACGGACGCCGCGGAGCAGGACGTCGAGGCGTGCCTGGGGGAGTGGCGGGAGATTGCGGCGGGTCACGACCTCGGCACGCGGTTCCGCCGTAGCGCACTCGGATTCGACTGCGCGGCGGCGTTCGTGCGGTCCGGTGACCGCCTGGTCGGCATGGTCATCGCCGGAGGAGTGGGGGACTCCGGAGGAGTGGGGGACTCCGGAGGCACCCATCCACTCACGCAGGAAGGCCGCGAGCGCGTGCTCGAGAGCCTCCCTCGCATTGCCGCCGCCGTGGCGGAGAGGAGAACGTCATGAGGCAGTTGCTCGTCCTCGGGGCAGGTACGGCCGGCACGATGATCGTGAACAAGTTGCGTCCTCGCCTCCCGCGAGACGAATGGCAGATCACGGTCGTGGAGCCCAGTGACTGGCACCGCTATCAGCCTGGCTACCTCTTCCTGCCGTTCGGGGCCTACGCGCCGGAGGAGACGTACGAGCCGACCGATCGCTTCATCCCCGAGGGCGTGGAGCGGATCCGCGGCGAGGTCGACCGCGTGGACGCCGAAGCCAACGTCGTGCACCTCGTCGACGGCAGGGAATGCCCGTACGACTACCTCGTGATCGCCACGGGGACGACGCCGAGGCCCGACCAGACGCCGGGCATGGACGACCCCTCAGTCTGGCGGGACGCGGTCCACGAGTTCTACACCTTCGAGGGTGCGATGGCGTTGCGCGACAAGTTGGAGACCTGGCCGGGCGGGCGCCTCGTCGTCCACGTGACCGAGATGCCGATCAAGTGCCCGGTGGCGCCGCTGGAGTTCGCCTTCCTCGCAGACGCGTACTTCGAGGAGAGGGGAATGAGGGACCGGGTCGAGATCGTCTACGTCACCCCCCTGGAGGGCGCGTTCACCAAGCCGGTGTCGTCCAGGCTTCTCGGGCACATGCTGGAGGACCGGAAGATCCAGCTCGAGCCGGACTTCATGATCGAGCAGGTCGACGGTGAGGCGAAGAAGATCGTGTCGATGGACGAGCGCGAGGTCCCCTTCGACCTCCTCGTCACCGTGCCCCTCAATATGGGCGCCGACTTCGTGGGGCGCTCCGGGTTGGGGGACGACCTCAACTACGTCGCGGTGGACAAGCACACGCTGCTCAGCACGAAGCACGACAACATCTTCGCGATCGGAGATGCCTCCAACATCCCGGCGTCGAAGGCTGGTTCCGTGGCGCACTTCTCCGTCGACCTCTTCGCGGAGAACTTCCTCCACCACGTGCATGGCCGTCCCATGACCGCGCAGTTCGATGGTCACGCCAACTGCTTCATCGAATCAGGGCACGGCAAGGGCATGCTCATCGACTTCAACTACGACACCGAGCCACTGCCGGGCAAGTACCCGATTCCCGGCATCGGGCCCTTCAGCCTCCTCAAGGAGACCGAGCTCAATCACCTCGGCAAGCTGGCCTTCCGCTGGATGTACTGGAACCTTCTCCTTCCCGGCAAGGGACTTCCCCTCCCCGCCCTCATGTCAATGGCGGGCAAGCAGACCCGAGCCCTGGAGCGTGTGTGATGACCGTTGCCGATGTCGACAGTGCCCTGCTGGAGCGCCTCGACAGGCTGTCGCTGCAGATGACCGAGATCTCCGAGGAACTCGACCGTCAGCGGGAAGTCCGGGAGATGCTGCTCGGCCTCACCGAGTTCGCCGGCCCCGTGATGGAGATGGTGACGTCGAAAGCCGCGGAGTGGGAGGAGAAGGGGTACTTCACCTTCGCGCAGGGAGGGCTCCACATCGCCGACCGTGTCGTGACGTCCTTCGACGAGGACGACATCAAGGCCCTGGGGGACAACGTGGTGCTCATCCTCAGCACCGTCAAGGAGATGACCCAGCCCGAGGTCATGAACCTCCTGAGCCGCACCGCCCTCGAGGTCCAGGAGACCGAGGATGCCCCCGCGGGACCTCCTCCCTCGACCTTCGCTCTGCTGCGGCAGATGCGCGATCCCGAGGTCCGCCGAGGCCTGTCCCGCGCCCTTGTCGTCCTGCGCTCCCTGGGGAGCCAGGCGCCGTCCCCCGCACCCGTAACCGCCCCGAAGGAGTAGCGCCATGACCACCACGACCATCGCCGGCCGCGATGTCCACGTCGACGAGGAGGGCTTCCTCACCGAGTACGACGAGTGGGACGAGGCCCTCGGCTCGGAGCTCGCGCAGAACATCGGCGTCGAGATGACCGACGAGCACTGGGCCGTGATTCGCTTCCTGCGCGACGACTACAAGGCCCAGGGCGAGACCGCGACGACGCGCCGCGTCGACACTGTCGGGGGCTTCCCGGTGAAGAAGCAGTTCGTCCTCTTCCCCAAGAAGCCCGCTAAGAAGATGGCCTACATCGCCGGCCTGCCCAAGCCGCACGGCTGCGTCTGAGACAACCGACAGGAGCCTCACATGACCATGACCGATACCGCACCCGCGATCGTTCCCAGCTTCGGCGATGAGGACGAGGTCGAACGCAAGCTCGTCATCATCTGCTCCAAGGGCAACCTCGACATGGCCTACCCCGGGCTGGTGCTGGCCAATGCCGCACTCGGAGAGGGCATCGAGACGCACCTCTTCTTCACCTTCTGGGGCCTGGACATGATCCTGAAGTCCCGCATGAGCGATCTGCAGTTCACCCCGGTCGGCAACACCGCCATGCACATGCCAGTGGGTGACTCGCGCATTCCGCAGTTCCTCACGGCGTTCCCGGGCATGCAGGGCATGTCGACCAAGATGATGAGGAAGCAGATCGCGGACCTGGGCGTGCCCGAGGTTCCTGAGTTCCTCGACCAGATCGTCGCCGCCGGTGGCCACCTGTGGGCGTGCCGCATGTCCGTCGACATGATGAAGGTGTCCGAGGAGGACATGTACGACGGCGTCGAGGCCGTCATCAACGCCACCAACTTCATGGAGAAGAGCGCCGGGGGCCAACTCCTCTTCATCTGAGCGACGGCCATAAGGCGTTGCGTGGGGGGGGGGGGGGGGGGGGGGGGGTGGGGGAGGGGCGGCGCGGCCGCGGGACGGGCCGCGCGCCCGCGTTATGCGGCCGTGAGCTCGATTGCGATGACGTCGCGCGACTCCTCCACGCCGCAGACTGAGTGCGGGTCGCGGCGCGGATCGCGGCAGATGCGGCACTGCTCCTCCTC
>JBJTJS010000146.1:0-3576 GCA_046096085.1 bacterium | reverse complement strand
CGGTTTCGGCCGCACCGGTGTGCTGTTCGCCGCCGACCACGTGATGCTCGCCGACCGCAGCGAGGGCAGCATCGCCCTGCATGTCGCCCTGCGCGAGGGCCCCTCGACGCTCGCGTGCATCACCGGCGGCCCGACGGACCCGCCCGATCGCGACTGTGTCGCGGTGCTGGGCGACGCGGTGCACCGACTGGGTGGGCGCGTCACCGAGATGGGGGTCGTCCACCACCGTCTCGGCGGGCCGGGCGTCACGGACCTGGACCGCCGCTGGGCGGAGGCGCTCAAGGCCGCGTCGATGGCGTTCGGGTTCCGTCCCCTCGGGGTGATGGCGCGGCTGTACGACGGCTCCCTGGTGCGGATCGACGTCCCGCCGTTCCTCCCCGAGGACTACATCGACCGCGTGGCGTGAGGGGCAGGCACCCCGGCCACGAGGGTGAGGTCTGCACGCGACAGGCCACCGGCTTTGTCACCCGGATCGGCCCGAACCGGGGGGAGGAGCGGATGTCCGGACTGAGGGGGGTGACGAAACGGGTCGGCCCGACGCAATCTCCGGAGCGCCGGAGGTTGGGGTCTATATCTGTTCAGATATACTGTGACCGTGGATGCGGGCAGGATCATCAGGCAGGTGCGCAGCAGGGCTGGCCTCACCCAGGCACAGCTGGCCCTGGCGGCCGGGACATCGCAGCCCACGCTGGCCGCCTACGAGTCGGGGGCGAAGTCTCCGTCCGTGCGCACCTTGGATCGCATCGTCCGAGCCGCAGGGGGGACGCTGGACGTGAAACTGAGGCCGGCTCCCGCCGCTCAAGGACCGCTGCTGGACGACCTGCGAGCCCACCGCGATGCCATTCGCGCGGCCGCCCGACGGCGACGAATACGCAACGTCCGAGTCTTCGGTTCTGCCGCTCGGGGCGAGGACACCGCTCGCTCGGATGTTGATCTGCTCGTCGACTACGACGCCTCGAAACACGGCGTATTGCAGCTGGCCGGCTTCGCTCAGGACGTGCAGCGGATCATCGGCCGGGACGTGGATGCGACCACGTCTGAACTGCTGCGCGACGAGGTTCGATCTCAGGTACTAGCTGAGGCCGTGCCACTGTGAGTCGATCGGTTCACGAGAGGCTGCAGGACATCCTCCACGCCATCAATCGGGCCCGCATCGCCGACAAGCGCATGCGCTTGGCCCAGTCGTTAGCCGACGACGTGGGCCTGCAGATTGCCTTCGAGGCCATCCTGCACAACCTCTTCGTCATCGGCGAGGCAGTCAAGAGCCTTCCGCCCGAGATGCTCGCCGAAGACCCCGAACTGCCATGGAACGAGATCGCCGCGATGCGCGACGTGATCGGGCACCGCTATCACCGCATCGTCCCGGACATCGTCCACAGGACCGTCGAGGAAGACCTCGTGCCCCTCGAGGCGGCGGTGCGTCGCCTCCTCAGGCGCAGGTAGGGCATCCGCCTCAGGGGCTCCTGGTGACGAAATGGGTCATCGCGCCACGAGCGCAGTCCCGGCGAGGACGACGCCCAGGGCCAACCACTCGACCCGGGACATTCGCTCGCGCAGGATCGCTACGGCGAGCAGCGCGGTGACGAGTGGGCTGAGCGACCCGAGCACGGACACGACACCGATGTCGCCCTCGTTGGCGGCCGTGAAGTAGGCCATGTTCCCCAGGGCCAGGGCCAGGCCCGCGGCCGCGATCACGGCCACCGCCCGACCCGTCACGCCTGCCCGCGAGCCCGTCGCCAGCAGGACCATCGCGGCGGTGAACGTCACCTGCGGCACCTGCGACATCGTGAGAGCGCCGGTCAGGCTCACCAGTGTCCCCCGGTCGAGGACGATGATGGCCACGCCCCAGAAGAGGGCCGCGCCGAGGGCGAAGAGGAGCGCGGTGCGCGGCTGCACCGCCGGGTCCTCTCTCCCCACGCGCATCGAGCCGACGTAGAAGGCGGCCATCCCCGCGAGGATCACGACCACGCCGACAGCCTTCTCCCGCGAGAGGGGCTCGCCGATGGCGAAGGAGTACGCGAGCGGGATGAGCACGCAGCTGGCCGCTATGCCGGTGACCACTCCGACCTTGCCGCGGCGATAACCCTCGAGCAGCAGGAGCGTCCCCGCCAGGTTGCACGCCCCGCCGAGGAATCCCGCGAACACGTCCCGACGGTCGAAGGCGAGGCTGCCCATCATGCTGCCGATCACGACGTACCCGAGGGCGGCGGCCGAGGCGCTCACGAGCACCGTCGCGTAGCCGGAGACCCTCCCGCGGTAGACGCTGAGGCCGAACTTCCAGACGCCGAGGAGCACGCCGCTGAGCAGCGCGAGGGCCACGTAGCCCACGGTCACCTCCGGTCGCGCCGTTCGCCCAGGCAGTAGGCGAGTTCGCCGCCGGCCTCAGGGTGGGACAGTATGCCCCGTCATGGAGCGATTCGTGTCGGCCGCGCAGATCGCCGCAGCTGAGCCGTCCCTGCGGGATGTCTACGACCTCGTGCTCGAGGGCTTCGACCTCTGGGGCCGCGGCCTGGCGCAGTGCCCGCCGAAGGTGGGGATCTACCCCCGGCCCGGTGCCTTCACGCACGCGATGCCGGCGTACCTGCCGACGAAGGACCTGGCCGGCACCAAGATCATCAGCGTCTACCCCGGCAATGACGTCCTTGGGCTGCCGTCGGCGAACGGCGTCATCGTCATGACGGACGCGGAGACGGGGATGGCGACGAGCGCGGTCGACGCCGCCTGGATCACCAGCGCGCGCACCGCCATGGTGAGCATGGTCGACGTCGCGTATCTCGCGAACCCGGCGCCGGTCTTCGGCATCGTCGGATCGACCGGTGCGACCGGGCGCGCGCACCTAGAGGCCATCGCCGCGATCTACCCCGGCAGCCGCGTGCTCGTGGGGTCGCGCAGCCCGGGTCGTCTGGAGGCCCTGCTCGCCGACTTCGCCGGCGGGCCCTGCGACCTGGTCGTTGCACCCGGTCCCGAGGACATCGTGCGCGAGAGCGACGTCCTCATCGTGTCGACCGCGCACCTGCCCGAGCCGATCCTGGATCCTGAGTGGCTGCGCCCCGGACACAACATCCTCAACGTGCACACGCGCGGCTGGCCGCCCGGCGTCCTCTCCTGCGTCGACCTGGTGTCGTGCGACGACCGCCGACCGATCGTCGATCCCGACACCGGCCTCCTCGGCCTGTATCCCGGCCTCGACCCCGACATCGAGCTGGGCTCGGTCGTGGTGGGGGAGGTCCCTGGACGGGAGGACCCGGCGCAGGTCATCTTCTCGTTCAACTACGGGCTGGCGATCTTCGACGTCCTCGTCGCCGACTACATCCTGCGCCGGGTCTGAGCGGCGTCGCGCCCGGAGCGCGGCTCGGACGCCTCCGCGTCCCCCTTCGAAAATCAGAATTCAGTCTATTCTTCTGATTACTGATAGCGTGGGAGCATGGTGGACGTGTGGATCCGGCAGCGCAACCAGCTCACCGTGCCTGTGGACGTCGACGCCCAGGGCGGGCCTCATGCGCGAGTCGGGGGTGATGACGGCATCGCTGCCGGCCTCTGCCGCCGTCGCGAGGTGAAGCGCATCGATAATCGGCA